>JBASZP010000146.1:0-12048 GCA_049660965.1 Daejeonella sp.
CTTATAATAAAATTGCACCGGGTGTTGTAAACGCATTAATTGCAACAGAAGATGTACGTTTTTTAAAACATAGTGGCATTGATTTTCGTTCTGTAATTTCCAGTGTAATTTCTACTGCAAAAGGAGATAAACGAGGTGGAAGTACTATTACTCAGCAATTAGCCAAAAACCTGTATACTACACGTAATAAAAAATCACAAGGGTTTATTAAGCATATTCCATTGTTACGCACAATAGTTTTTAAGTTTAAAGAGTGGATAACGGCTTATAAATTAGAATGCAATTATACTAAGGAAGAAATTTTAACATTATATCTAAATACAGTACCTTTTGGAAATAATGCTTACGGTATAAAAATTGCCGCTAAACGTTATTTTAGTAAAGAGCCTATTCAATTAAACATAGATGAAGCGGCTACCTTGGTAGGAATGCTAAAAGGTACAACAACTTATAATCCAATAAGAAATCCTGAAAAATCATTAGAAAGACGCAATACTGTATTATCACAAATGGAAAAATATAATTTTCTTAGCAAAGATAATTATACTAAATACAGTAATAAACCACTAAAATTAAATCCGGGAGAATTAGATGAAGGTAGTGATGGTGGTTCATATTTAAGGTCTGCTGTTGCAAAATACCTGGAAAAATGGTGCGATGAAAATAACTATGATTTATATACAGATGGTTTAAAAATATATACTACTATAGATTCTAAACTCCAAAAATATGCTGAAGAAGCGGTTAATGATCAAATGAAAATTTTACAACGCAGATTTGAAGGAATTTGGAAAAATCAAAACCCATGGAGAACGGCTGACGGAAAAGAAATTATGGATTTCCCTGAAAAAGCGGCGCAACGCCTTCCCTATTATGAATTTTTAAAGAAAAAATTTAATAATAATCCAGATTCGATCAATTATTATCTTAATCAACCTAAAAAAATGACCGTTTTTAGCTGGAATGGTGAAAAAGAAGTTAATTATTCGACAATGGATTCTATAAAATATTATGCAAAAATATTAAATACCGGAATGATGACTTTAGATCCCTTTAATGGTCATATTAAAGTTTGGATTGGAGGAATTGATCATGATCATTTTGAATACGACCATGTCAATCAGTCAAAAAGACAAGCCGGCTCTACATTTAAGCCCTTTGCTTATTTAACCGCATTGGAAGCTGGTATGAGCCCATGTGATAAGTTTACTGATAAACCTGTTAAAATTACTTATCAGGATGAAGGTAAAACCGAATATTGGGAACCTAAAAATGCAACCTATAGCTTTTCTGGCAGAGAAATGTCTTTACGTTGGGCTATGGGAAAATCTGTAAATTCTATAACAGCTCAAATAACTGAAAAAGTGGGTTGGGATAATGTGGTAAAATATGCACATCAATGTGGTATAGAAAGTTATTTAAAGTCTGTGCCCTCAGTAAGTTTAGGATCTAATGATGTTTCAGTTTTTGAAATGGTAAAAGCTTACGGAACTTTTCTGAATAAAGGTGTAAAAACAGACCCGGTTTTGGTGGAAAAAATAACTGACCGTGACGGAAATATTGTGACCGAATTTAAAGCTAAACAAGAACGTGTTATCAGTGAAGAAATCGCCTGGCTTATGATCTATATGTTTCGTGGCGGAATGGAAGAACCGGAAGGAACTTCACAAGCATTATGGGAATGGGATTTATTTAAAAATAACAACCAAATTGGCGGAAAAACAGGTACATCATCTGATTATGTAGATGGTTGGTATATGGGCATTACAAAAGATTTAGTAACTGGTGTTTGGGTTGGTTGTGATGAAAGAAGTGTACATTTTAAAACTTCGCAAACAGGCGAAGGTTCAAAAACAGCATTACCTATATTTGCAAAATTTATGGAAAAAGTTTACCGTGATCCGTCAACTGGTATTAGTTTAGGCCCTTTCCCAAAGCCTGAAGTACCTATAACCAGAAGATATCAATGCCAAACCCCGTATTATAAACCAGATACAACTGCTTCCGATAGTTCATTTACAGATTCATTAAAAGTGCCAATAGACCGCGGGCTAAATAGTGATACAATTGCAAAAATTAAACAAAATATTATTAAAGGAAATAAATCGGAAAGTAAACCACAGCCTTTACCCAGTAAACTTTCTTGGAATATAAACTCAGGAAAAAAGCCTGATGAATTAAAAACTGAAAAAGAAATTCATAAGACAAAAAAATTAAAACAACCATCATAAAAACCATTTTAAAATATAATCTCCCTCATGCGTTTAAAATCAAAATAATTATTTTTTTACGTAGATTAGAAACCTGTAGAAAGTTATAATAATTAGTATGAAAGAAATATCTAAAAATTTCAAAAGTCATAGTTTTTACTTAATAAGTGGTTTATTTTTATTGATTTTTTTCAGTTCAATAAACTCTGTAAAAGCACAGTATTTTGGACAGAATAAGGTAAGATATAAGAATTTAAAATTCAGAGTCTATCAAACACCTCACTTTGACTTATATTATTACCTCAAAAATGATAGTTTAGTAAAAAGATTTGCTAAGGAAAGTGAAATATGGTATGATTTACATCAACAGGTGTTTAGAGATACTTTTACTAAGAAAAACCCTATTATTTTATACAATAACAGTCCCGAATTTCAACAAACAACAGTACTTGACGGGGATGTAGGCGTAGGAACCGGAGGTGTAACAGAGGGGTTGAAAAACCGTGTTATTATGCCCTTAACACAGCTTAATCATCAAACAAGGCATGTTTTAGGACACGAATTAGTTCATGCATTTCAATACCATTCTTTAATTGAGGGAGATTCTACCAATTTAGAGAATATAGGCAATTTACCTTTGTGGATGGTTGAAGGTATGGCAGAATATTTATCTATTGGAAAAGTTGATGCTTATACAGCCATGTGGATGCGTGATGCTTATCTTAATAAAGATATACCTACTCTTAAAGAGTTGACCACAAGCAATAAATATTTCCCTTACAGATATGGTCAGGCATTTTGGTCATACGTTGGCTCTACTTATGGCGATACTGTTATTGTACCCTTATTTAAAGAAACTGCCAAATATGGTTACGAAATGGCTATCCGAAGAACTTTTGGCTATGATGAAAAAACACTTTCCAATCTATGGAAAACTAGTATTGAAAATATGTATAAACCATGTTTAAAAGATACAGCCCAAATACCCGTTGGAAACCGAATTATTGATCAAAAAAATGCAGGAGAACATTACAATGTTGCTCCGGCGATTTCTCCGGATGGTAAATATGTTGTCTTTCTTTCTGAAAAAGACTTATTAAGCATTGACCTCTTTCTGGCTGATGCAAAAACGGGTAAAATTCTCCGAAAGCTGACAAGTAAATCCAGAAATTCTCATATTGATGAGTTTAATTTTATTGAATCTGCGGGAACGTGGTCACCTGATAGTAAACAATTTGCATTTAGTGTTTTTGCAAGAGGTAGAAATGAACTGATTATCATTGATGTTTCAAATGGCCGAACTATACAACAATTATCTATGGGTGAAGTTGAGGAATTCAGTAATCTTACCTGGTCTCCAAATGGTTCGGATATTGCATTTTGTGGTTTAAAAGAAGGTCAAAATGATATTTATATGTATAATATCAAATCAGGGAAACTAACCCAGTTGACAAATGATAAATATTCAGATTATCAGCCAAGTTTTTCCAATGACGGATCAAAAGTTGTATTTAGTAGTGATCGGACTACGTTAGATCGTTTTTCAAAAGACGTAAGTATAACTTTTAACCTGGCTACTGTTAATGTCTCAACTAAAGAAATTACAAATATTACCGTTTTTAACGGAGCTAATAATTTAAACCCGCAATTTTCTGCTAATGACCAAAGTATATATTTTTTATCAAACCATGATGGGTTCAGAAATTTATATAAATACACCTTATCTAATGCAAAAATTGAACAATTAACGGATTACTTTACAGGTATCAGCGGAATTACAGAATTTTCACCAGCTTTAAGTGTTTCTAAAAATGATGATATCGTTTATTCTTATTATCGGGCTCAAAAATATTCTATCTATAATGCGAAGGCATCAGATTTTAACCCCAAAGTTGTAGATTCTCAATCCTTAAATTTTGACGCCGCCATTCTACCCCCTCAAAAATCACTGGGTGTTGATATTATAAATTCTAACCTGAATAATTTTGAACGTTTTGAAAAAATCACTCAAAGTGAAATTAAACCAATTGCTTATAAACCTAAATTTAAATTAGATTATTTATCCAGCAATGGTGTTGGCGGCTCAGTTGGGAGATTTGGAACAGGTTTATCCAGCGGTGTTCAGGGAGTTTTTAGTGATATTTTAGGCAGGAATAAAATTTACGCGGCAGCAGCAGTTAATGGAGAGATTTATGATTTTGGAGGCCAGGTTGCCTATTTGAATCAGAAAAATAGAATAAATTTAGGCATTGGGCTTTCTCATATTCCTTATATTTCAGGTCAAACTACAGGATCAATAGATCAGGTACCACTTCAGGATGGAACTACTATAAGCGCTTATAATGAGCGATTTGATATTATCAGAACCTTTGAAGACCAATTACAATTATTTGCCTCCTACCCTTTCTCCAGAAGCCATCGGTTTGAGGCTGGTACTAGCTTTGCCAGGTATAGTTACCGTATAGATCGTTATAATAATTATTATGAATTTGACCCTCAAACTAACCAAATTGGTTATCCTTTAGGTACAAATCGTGGAAAACTATCAAAAGAAGAAGCACAGAAAACATATGGGAATAATTTTAATGCCTTTACAACCTATCAATTAAACTCCGCATTTGTTGGCGATAATTCTTCTTTTGGCATAACCGCTCCTTTGGCAGGTTTTAGATATCGTATAGGGGTTGAGGAATATTTAGGTGATTTTAGACTCACTTCATTAACAATAGATTTACGTAAATACGTACGTTTAAAACCGGTTACATTAGCCGGCAGAATATATAATTACGGGCGTTATGGACGTGATGAAAATCGTTTATATACTTTATATGTTGGTAACGGATTTTTAATACGTGGTTATGAAGCAAACTCCTTCTATAAAAATTCTACAACTTCAACTAATGGGTTTGATATTAATCAATTAGTTGGAACCCGTATTGCAGTTGCAAATTTTGAAGTGAGATTACCTTTCACAGGTCCGGAAAAATTATCAATAATTAAATCTAAGTTTCTATTTACAGATCTAAATGCATTTTTTGATATGGGATTAGCTTATAATAAAGATTCTAAAATAGCATTCCGGTCAGAACCCCGCTCCTACACCCAATCAAGTCCAACAGTTGATGATCCTAATGCTACTACAGTAGTTTATGAGCGTATTCCCGCAATGAGTGCAGGTTTATCCTTACGTGTAAATGTGTTTGGATATTTTATTTTAGAACCTTATTTTGCTGTGCCTTTTACCCGGACAGATGTAAATGCAGGAGTATTTGGGTTAGTATTTGCCCCTGGTTGGTAAAAGTATTTTCACTTTAAAATCTAATGAATTAGAAAACTGTTGATAATTTGAAATCTGGATTTATAAAAATAACGTAATTATATATATGAAGAAAATAATATTAATAACATCTGCACTTGCTATTGTAATTAGCTCAAGTTTTGGACAAATATCTAAAACATCACAAAAAAAGAAATTCCCAATTCAAAAAACAGATGCCGAATGGAAAAAAATATTAAGCCCAAAAGCATTTGAAGTTATGGTAAAAGATGGGACTGAAACACCGTATAAAAATGCTTATTACAACAATCATGAAAAAGGAATTTATGTAAGTGCAGCAACAGGTGAACCTTTATTCAGTTCAGAAGATAAATATGACTCAAGTACAGGATGGCCAAGTTTTACGAAACCAATTAAAGCAGATGCTGTTATGTATGTTACAGACAAGAGTTTTGGTACTGAAAGAGTTGAAGTAATTGAATCCAAAACAGGATTACACTTGGGCCACGTATTTGATGATGGACCGGTTGATAAAGGCGGAAAAAGATACTGTATGAATTCTGCGGCTTTAAAATTTATTAAAAATAAGTAGTTAAGATAAACTTCTTACCGAAGTTTTTACCTGAATACCAGTTCTTAAAATATTCTCAAAATCTAAACCAATGGTAAGATCTATCCAATCAGGATTAACTGATCTTACCATTCTGTCTTTCTGCGTTCTTGTAAATTTGCTAATCATCTTAAAGCGTTGTACAGCTGCATTTTCAGAGTTTAATTCTTCAAAATAAACCAAACGGGTTAATTGCTGGCCGGCATCAAAAAACAAATTAGGCATTTGGCGGTAAAAAGTCATTGTTTTCATTAAATCAGTACTCATCCCTACATGTAAACAAGTGCGGTTACGATCTGTAACTAAATAAACGTATTTTTTCATTTCTAATAAATTATCGGATCTTCATAAAAAAAATAGTATTGCTTCTTTAAAGAATTATTACTAATTTTATGAGCATAAAGTTACTAATAATTTTAGTAATATCAAATTTATTAAAAATGGCAAATATATCACTCAACCTCAAGTACCTGCGTAAGAAAAAAACTCTTACTCAACAGCAATTTGCTGATGTAATGGATATTAAACGTTCTCT
Organism: Daejeonella sp.; assembly: GCA_049660965.1. Lineage (GTDB taxonomy): Bacteria > Bacteroidota > Bacteroidia > Sphingobacteriales > Sphingobacteriaceae > Daejeonella. Next base: position 6,633 of record JBASZP010000146.1, read on the forward strand.
TGTAGGCGCTTATGAAGAGAACCGGGCAGAACCCAAATATGAATTGCTAAAAAGATTCGCAGATTTTTATGAACTTACTATGGAAGAGCTTATCAATGATAAGATTAATGATAAGTGGAAACCTAAACCAAAAAGTAACGAATCAAACATTAGGGTTTTAAGTATTACAGTAGATAATCAGGATAGAGAGAATATTGAACTTGTGCCTGTAAAAGCTAGTGCAGGTTATTTAAATGGGTATTCAGATCCCGAATTCATTGGCGATTTACCAAAATTTCATTTACCCATGTTTAAGCAGGGAACATATAGGGCATTTGAAATTAAAGGAGATTCAATGCTGCCATTACAACCGGGTACGGTTGTAGTTGGAGAATATTTAACAAACTGGAATGAATTGAAACCAGGAGAAACGTACGTAATCATCAGTAAAAATGATGGAATAGTATATAAACGTATCGGGAACAAGTTCAAAGAGAATAAATCTTTGAAATTATTATCGGATAATACTGTTTACGAACCTTATTCAATTCCTGCCGAAGATATTATAGAAATTTGGAAATCTAAAGCATATATCAGTACAGAATTCCCCACTCCTGCCCCACAACCTACTTTAGAAACCTTAACTACCATGGTTTCGCAAATGCAAAAAACCATTTATAATTTGGATGTAAATAAATCTTAACATCTTTTAACACTCTTGATGTTAAACCTTATTTCATAAAATTCATCTATCTGGTATAAACTCTTAAAAAAAACAGATATGAAAAAGCTAATGATTACAACCGCATTATTATGTGGATTATTAACAGTAGGTTACACCCAGGATTTAAAAGAAAAACATAAAAAAAATCCGGAAGAAAGGGCACAGCTAATGACAGCGTCACTAGAAAAAAAATTGAACCTTACCTCAGATCAAAAATCAAAAATTTATGAAATAAATTTGGATCGGGCGAAGAAAATGGATGACTTAAATGAAACGTACCGGAAAGAAAAAATTGAAAAACGTAAAAAACTGATGGAAGGTCACGATAAGAAGTTAAATAAAGTTTTAACTTCAGATCAACAGAAATCTTATGAAGAATTTAAAGCACAGCATAGAGAAAGGATGCAAAAACGGCATCAACATGAAAATCAAAGAATGAGAAATTAGATCGGATTTGATTACAAATAATAAAAGCAGTTCATATCGGGCTGCTTTTATTATTTTTGGGTAAAATTTTTCAAATTGGATAATATTACCAGTTTTATTTCAAAACGTTTAGCAGACAGAGAAGGCGAAAATTCTCTTCGCATTTTAAAACCTGAGAATAACCTCATTGACTTTTGCTCAAATGATTATTTAGGCTTCTCACGCTCAAACGAATTAAAAAGAATAATTGAAGCCGAATTACAAAATTATCCAGATTATAAGCTTGGTTCAAGCGGTTCGCGTTTATTGGCCGGGAATGATCAATTCACCGAAGATTTAGAAACCACTATTGCAAAATTTCACCAGGCAGAAACAGCTTTGATATTTAATTCTGGCTACGATGCTAATCTTGGGTTATTTTCTGCATTGCTACAACGTGGCGATACTATTATTACCGATGAACTCATTCATGCCAGTATAATAGACGGTGTCCGCTTAAGCCATGCAAATCGTTTTATATTAAAGCATAATGATTTAAATAGCCTTGAAAATAAGCTTAAACTCGCAAAAGGAAACATTTTTATAGCTGTTGAGAGTATTTATTCTATGGATGGAGACGAAGCCCCACTAACAGAAATATGTAATCTTAGCAAGAAATATAATGCTGCTGTAATAGTTGACGAAGCACATGCAACAGGTATTTTTGGTAATTCAGGTAACGGTTTAGTTTGTGAATTAGGATTACAAGACGAAGTTTTTGCCAGGACAATAACCTTTGGAAAAGCCTTAGGAACACATGGAGCAGCAGTTTTAGGGAGTAAAGAGCTCCGCTCCTATCTTATCAATTTTGCCAGATCATTCATTTATACAACAGCTTCATCCTTTACCACTCATTTAGCAACAAAAATGGCTTACACATTTTTACAATCAGTAAATCATCAAACTGGAATTCGTGAACGTATTAACTGTTTTCGAAATGGTTTAACTATTGGAAATCGTTTAATAAAAAGCCGCTCTGCTATACAGGCAATATTATTTCCGGGCAATAAAGAGGTAAGAAATGCCGCTTTAACTTTGCAAAATGAAGGATTTGATGTACGTCCAATAGTAAGCCCTACCGTACCGGCAGGTTTAGAACGATTGCGTATTTGCTTACATAATCATAATTCTATATCAGAAATAAGATCATTGGCTAAAGGCCTTAATAAATTAACATGAATAAAAAACCAATTTTTATAACAGGAATTGGAACCGGAGTTGGAAAAACAATTATCTCTGCTATTATGGTAGAAAAACTTAAAGCAGATTATTGGAAACCCGTTCAGGCTGGCGATTTAGAAAATACAGATACCGATGTTGTAAAAAGTTTGGTTTCTAATAAAACCTCGAAATTTCATCCCGAAGCATATCGCTTAACCCAGCCATTTTCTCCTCATAAATCTGCCGATTTAGATGGAATTGAAATTCGATTAGATCATATTAACTTACCAATAACAAACAATCAACTGATTATTGAAGGTGCTGGCGGACTAATGGTTCCTTTAAATAGTCAGGATATGATGATTAATCTAATTCAAAAGTTTGATGCTGAAGTTATAGTAGTTGTAAAACATTATTTGGGAAGCATTAATCATACACTTTTAACTCTTGAAGTTTTAAAATCAAGGAATATTGACATTAAAGGAGTTATTTTTAATGGAGATACTGATATATATAGTGAGAGGATAATTGAAAACAAGGCAAATATACTTGGAAGAATTAACAATATTCAATTGAGTAAAAGAGTCATTTCTCAAGTATCTATTTAAAATAAAAGAGCCCCTTTCAAAAGGAAAGAGACTCTTTAAAACTAAAATAATTTAATTATACTACGGTCGTGTATCCCAAAAAACACGGACGCTCATATCAGCTTTCTGCTTTACATTTGGGTTGGTATCAATCTCAGATTGCGGATAAAAAAGAGATCTCGGAATAAAGTTAGTAACAGCATTTGCAGGAGGAATAATTGCAGGATAACCTGTTCTTCTCCAATCTGACCACGGTTCCATAACTACACCATAACTTGCAATATACTTTTGCTCTATTATTTGCTGCAACTTTTGTGCATCTGTTCCCATTAACATACCTGCGGTAGTAAGATATGTAGTAATATCTGCTGCTGCAACTCCTGCATCCTCTAAGGATGCGGTAATACCAGCTGTAAAAAATGTTTGAGCATCACCAACTACCCCAAAACGTAAAGCTGCTTCCGCACGAATAAAATTATACTCAGCAAAAGTTAACATACGTATTGGTGCGGTACCAGCATAAGCAGCACCATTTAAAGGGCCTCTTAAATATACATGCAAATGTGAATAAGTAGCAGCGGCAGGTGCAGCGCCTCCTAATGCACCCTTAAATACTCCGCCAACCGTAGTAAAATAAGAAGCACGCCGCGGATCATTGGCATTATTCATTAATGTTACTAACGTATTATTAGCAACCAGATAATTAGGGCGGGTTACTTCATATTGATCAATGGGATTACCTGCATTTGCAGCATTAATAAATCTCATCTGAAAACTATCAGTATTGCTGGTCATAAAAATGGTAGCTGGATTACTTATTAAAGCAGCCATTTGTGCCGTTGCAAATGCCGGATCTTGTTCACTATAATGCAGGAAAACCCGAAGTTTCAATGTATTTGCAAATTTTATCCAATTGTTTTTTGCAACAACAAAATCTGCATTAGTAAAAATAGTAGAGTTTACACCCGGTGATAATTTAGATGTTGCCGAGTTTACTTCTGCTATACCCTGATCACAAAGTTTAATTAATTCCTGATAAATAAATACATCAGTATCATACTTAGGCTGCGTGTTTCCTAATAATTTTTGCGTTTCACTATATGGTAAAGAGCCCCACGCATCTACAGATAGTTGATAGAGGTAGGCTTTCAAAATTTTAGCTACTCCGGAATAATGAGGGCTGCCATCCGCTGATGCTTTACTAATAATCAATTCTATATCATTTAGGCTCGTTGCATAAATATTGGCAAACAAATTATTTTGATCTGAGCCTGTAATCAAATATTGTTCATATTGTTGTGTTTGGTTCAATGCGCCCGTACTCTGACCAGAATATTGCTGCATAATTAATGAGCTAAATCTGTTTATATCACTACCGGCAATAAAACCAACACTAACTGTAACATTAGTTAGTACTTGCTGTATAGGTGCTTCCAGAAGGTTATCCGGGTCTTTATTTATATCATAAAACTTTTCACATGAGCTGCTGATTAATACAATAACTGTTACTATGCCTATGAACTTATTTCTAAATTTTTTCATGATTGTTTTTTCAATTAGTTATAAAGTAAGTTTTAAATTAACTCCAAATGTCCTTGAGGCTGGCAAGGAATTAAATTCAAGGCCCTGTGCATTAGATATTCCCAACGCATTTTGCTCCGGATCAAAGTGTGGATAATTTTTAGCCTTTAAATATAAATTACGTCCAAAAAGACCAAATTCAACATTACCGAATGGTGATCTCTGCAACATTGATTTAGGTAATTTATAACTTAAAGAAGCTTCTCTAAGACGGAACCAGGAAGTATCATAAATATATCCCTCTGCAGCTACATATTTACCTGCATTACCATAATATTGCCGGGCGCTTAACATAGTTGTATTAGCTTGTCCGGCATTGGGAGTACCAGGGGCATAAACACCTTCAAATATATAAGGTTTAGTCTCTGTTACATTATCAGCAGCAAAGCGGGGAAATTCGGCTGTTTCCTTAGCAACGCCATTACGCTGAACATCAGCAATATTACGGGAATATTGATCGCCGCCTTTACGGATATCTAGTAAAAAACCTAAATTAATACTCTTATAAGTGACTCCATTTGTAATGCCCATTGTCCATTTAGGGTTTGGATTTCCAATTTTTTCAACTCCGGGTGTAGCAATTGGAAAGCCAGTTTGGCTGAGTAATAATTGACCCTGAGCATTCCGTTGATATTTGGTTCCATAAATTTGACCATATTCATCTCCTTTAACTAAACGAATGCTGGGAGTAGTAAAACCGCCCAAAAAAATATTGGAAACATTTGGGGCAAGGTCATCTACTACTGATTTGAACTGGGTAAAGTTAAAGCTCAAATCCCAGGAAACAGTTTTAGTTCTTACAGGTGTACCGGAAACTAACAATTCAAATCCTTTTGTAGATAATTTACCTGCATTTTGAACCACACTTGTAATACCGGAAGCGGCTGAAATAGGAACAGCAAGGATAACATCTCGTGTT
>JBASZP010000147.1:0-2576 GCA_049660965.1 Daejeonella sp.
ACTTTAGTCAGGGAGGCGGAAAGTCATTTTGATCAGGCGGAAGCTTTAGTTGAAGAGGCGGAAAGTTATTTTGATCAGGCGGAAACTTTACTTGAAGAGGCGGAAAGTCATTTTGATCAGGCGGAAGCTTTAGTTGAAGAGGCGGAAAGTTATTTTGATCAGGCGGAAACTTTACTTGAAGAGGCGGAAAGTTATTTTGATCAGGCGGAAACTTTACCTGAGAAGGCGGAAAGTCATTTTGATCAGGCGGAAAATAAGGAGATCTGAATCTTACGAGAGTTACAAAAAGTAATTTTCTTTGAATAAGAAATAGTACCAGTATTAAAACAACTTGAAATTAATGATATTATGCTGTCTTTTGACAGTACCATCCTCCTCAGGAGGGCTGGGGTGAGGCCAATTATGAAACAACATTTACAAAATCCGGTTTTTAAGAAGCTAAGTAAATTAGCTGAGGAAACACATACTGAAATTTATGTGATTGGTGGCTTTGTACGCGATATTTTTCTAAATCGCCCTTCAAAAGATATTGATATTTTAGTTATTGGTAATGGAATAGAATTTGCAGAAGCCGCCGGTAAAATTTTGCATACCAAAGTATCCGTATTCAAAAACTTTGGTACGGCTATGCTAAAACAGGGCGATTTGGAAATAGAATTCGTAGGAGCCAGAAAAGAATCATACCGTTCAGAATCACGGAAACCCATTGTAGAAAACGGCACATTAGAAGACGACCAAAAACGACGTGATTTAACCATCAATGCCATGGCTTTAGGTTTAAACAGCTCCAATTTCGGGGAACTTTTAGACCCCTTCAAGGGGAGAAATGATTTAGAAAACAAACTAATCCAAACCCCATTAAACCCCGCTGAAACATTCTCCGATGATCCTTTACGCATGTTACGTGCCATCAGGTTTGCCGCCCAGCTTAACTTTACCATTGATGAACAAGCTTTTAATGCCATTAAACTAACCAGCGATCGCATTAAGATCATATCCGCAGAACGCATTACAGACGAACTGAATAAAATTATTTTAACTAAAAAACCATCCACAGGTTTTAAATATCTTTTTGATACGGGTTTATTAAAATATGTTTTCCCGCAAATGGCAGACCTGTATGGTGTAGATATAATTGATGGCAAAGGCCATAAAGACAATTTTTACCATACCTTACAAGTATTGGATAACATTTCTGAAGATACAAATGATCTTTGGTTAAGATGGGCCGCGATTTTACATGACATTGCTAAACCCGCCACCAAACGTTTTGAAAAAAATCATGGCTGGACTTTTCACGGACATGAAGATAAAGGCGCCCGCATGGTACCCAAAATATTCGCACAGCTTAAATTACCATTAAACGAAAAGATGGAAATGGTACAAAAACTGGTTCAACTACACTTGCGTCCAATTGTTCTTGCTCAGGATATTGTATCAGACTCTGCGGTAAGACGTTTACTGTTTGAAGCTGGAGAATATATTGAAGAGTTAATGTTACTTTGCCACGCAGATGTAACTACTAAAAATGAATATAAAGTTAAAAAGTACAGGCAAAATTTTGAGCTTGTACAGCAGAAATTAAAAGATGTTGAAGAACGTGATCAGATCAGAAACTGGCAGCCACCAGTTAGCGGCGAAGATATTATGCAGGTTTTTAATTTAAAAGCGGGTAAAGAAGTAGGAATTATTAAAAACCATATCCGCGAAGCGATATTAGAAGGAGAAATAAAGAATTCAAGAGAAGAAGCCTTACAATTTATGATAGAAAAGGGGAAAGAAATGGGCCTAATACCTGTAAATTCCCCTGTTTAAAATAAATCTGAAGTTTAATGGTTAAAACTTGCTAATGGTTTTTCCCAAATTGTATTTTTGCACGTTAAAATATTAATTAATTACATAATGGCCGTTTATAGATTTAAAGTTACGTTTGAAGATTATGATGATGTGGTACGTGAAATTGATATCAAATCCAATCAAACGTTTGAAGACCTGCATCATGCAATACATAAATCCACCGGGTATAAGGCAGAAATGTCTTCTTCCTTTTATGTAAGTAATGATCAGTGGATAAAAAATGAAGAAATCGCTTATTTACCAAATCCCCGCAAGGTAAATAACGGAGTTGTTACCATGACCAATTCCAAACTCAGCAGTTTTATTGATGACCCCCATCAAAAATTCTATTATACCTATAACTTTGAAAGACCTTTAGATTTTCATATAGAGTTGATGAAAATTCTGTTAAATGATGAGGTGGGCAAAACTTATCCCTATGTTTTTCGCAGTAGCGGAGAAGTGCCAAAATTAGCCGTAACCGGAGGATCATTACCAACTAAAAACTCAGTTGTTTCTGAAGACTTTGACTTTTTGAATGAAATGGATTTCAATCCCGAAGATGCAGAAGAGTTAGAATCAATGAACGATATGGGCATCAGTACAGATGATGAACATGGAGAAGAGGAAGAAAAAGATGATTTTATAGATGAATTTTCTGACCACGATGATTTTGATCCAGATGATCTGCAAAAAGAAGACTCTTAATCTCTTTACTTTTCTAAAGAAGAGATATAATC
>JBASZP010000148.1:0-3196 GCA_049660965.1 Daejeonella sp.
GTACCGGCCAAAGAACAAAGCCCGGCATTGTTGCGTCGCACACTTGTGCTGCAGAGTAAGCAGCAGCCATTAAGAAACAAAAAAAGGCGACATTGCTGCCACCTGGAATGTTTTCACAACGGTAAAACCTTATTGTGATTTGCTTCAAATTGTACCACTAAGTTAACGCAAAAAAAATACCAGCAAAATTTAAATCATACTACAAACCGGGTATTAATTGAATCTAATTGTTTAATAAATTAGATAACTAAACATATCTGAATGAAAAAAATCCTTGGATTGGATATTGGCGTGGCCTCCATAGGTTGGGCCTTTATATTAGAGCCAGAAAATACAGATGAAAAATATTCCATTGTAAGAATGGGTAGCAGAATTATTCCACTAAGTCCGGATGAGAATGATGAATTCACAAAAGGAAATGCTATCAGCAAAAATGCAAATAGGACGCTTAAAAGAGGTATCCGTCGTGGCGGGCACCGTTATAAAATGCGAAAATGGAAACTACTAAAACTTCTTACTGAATTAAACATGCAGCCCGAACTTCAGTTATTCAACATAAGCGCATTGGAACTTTACGGTCTCAGGGCAAAAGCACTAACTGAAAAGATAAGTTTACAGGAAATCGGGAGGATATTTTACCATCTAAATCAAAAGAGAGGCTATAAAAGTAACCGCAAAGCCAATAATGATGGAGAAATTAACGAACAAAAAAATGCTGAGCCAAAAGAAAGTGAAGATCGAAAGCCTAAAAAGAAAGGCTACTTAGATTTAATTAATGACAGAGAGAACATTCTAAAAGAATCAGGTATCACAGTTGGTCAATTCTTTTATAGCCATTTAAAAGAAAATGTCTATTTCAGAATTAAAGAAAATATCTTCCTAAGAAGCAGTTATCAAAATGAGTTCAATAAAATTTGGGATAGTCAAAAAATACATTATCCGGATATATTAACAGAGGAAAATTATCAGAAATTTTTTCATGAGATTATTTATTTTCAAAGACCATTAAAAAGTCAGAAAGGGCTTGTTAGTGAGTGCCGTTTTGAAAAGACTTTTTCAAAAGACAAGCAGGGAAATATTATAAAAGATGAAAATGGAACCCCTAAAGTTATCCGACCAAAGGTTATTCCAAAAAGTTCACCGCTTTACCAAATAGCCAAAATATGGCAAGACATAAACAACCTTAAAATAAGGTCAAAGTCAGGTGAGAATGTTGAAATTACGTTTACCCAAAAACAAGAATTATTTGAACTACTTAACCAGAGTGAAAAAATAAGTGTTACCAACTTAAAGAAAACACTTGGTTTAAAACCCGCCGATAACTACTATATTAATTTGAAAAAGGAATTTCTCGAAGGGAATAAAACAATCAGTTCGCTAATCAAAATTTTAAAGACTGAACGGCAGGATCTGCTCCAATTCACCATAACGCTACAAAATAAGTCTGTTGTAAACCATCTTACCGGAGAGATAACAGAACAAAATGTAATTGACCCTATATTAGAAAAAGAACCGCTATACAGGCTATGGCATCTTTTATATTCGATTGAAGACCCTGACAGCTTAATTAAAAATCTAAAAGAAGATTTTTCTTTATCAGAAGAAGAAGCAAAAGCACTTATCCGTGTAGATTTCACAAAAGGTGGTTACGGAAGCATCAGTGCAAAAGCTTATAGAAAGATTATTCCCCATTTGATGCAGGGCAAACAGTACAGCGAAGCTTGTGATGCAGCTGGTTACCGGCATAGCGACTATTTAACAACAAAAGAGAATGAGGAAAGAAAATTGGATGAAAAGCTATCGCTATATCCTAAAAATTCTTTAAGAAACCCAGTAGTAGAAAAAATAGTCAACCAGGTTGTTAATTTGGTAAATGCAATAATTGCGGATGAGGAACTTGGCAGACCTGATGAAATAAGAGTTGAATTAGGCAGAGAACTGAAACAGAACGCTGAAGAAAGAAACAACACCTACAGTAGAAACAATAAATCAAACGACAGACACCGTAAAATTGAAGAAAGATTGAGAAATGAACTTGGTTTTATTTCAGTAAGCAGAAGAGATATTGAACGGGTAAAATTATGGGAAGAATTCGGTGGCGTTTCTCCTTATGAGCCTAATAGGGCAGTTTCATTAAATGAGCTTTTTTATGGCGATTATGAAATAGAACATATAATACCAAAGAGCCGCTATTTTGATGACAGTTTTTCTAACAAAACCATTGCCAGAAAGAAATTCAATGCAGCTAAAGATAATGATACAGCATTTGATTATATCCAAAAATTAGGAGATCAGCAGTTTCTTGACTATACAGAATTTGTAAAGAAAAATTTCTATAGAAAGGATGGCATCAGCCGTACAAAACTGAACTATTTACTGATGCCCGGAGATAAAATACCCGATGACTTTATCAATCGACAAATGCGAGACACCGCTTATATTTCCAGAGAAGTAAAAAACCTTTTACTCAATATTTGCCGAAATGTTTACAGCACCAGTGGCGCAGTTACTGACTACCTTAGAGACAACTGGGGAATTAATAACGTTTTACAGCAACTCAATTTTGAAAAATACAAGGCAGTAGGTCAAACTGAATTTAAAACAATAAAAAAGGAAGATGGAAGCACTCACCAGATTGAAGTTATAAGTAATTGGAGTAAAAGAGACGACCACCGGCACCATGCGATTGATGCCTTGGTAGTGGCACTTACAAAACAATCATATATCCAGCAACTCAACCAGCTCAATCAGCAATTCAGAACAAGAAGAGAATTAAAAGAAAATGGGCGTAAATTTTCAGAACCATGGAAAGGTTTTGTAAACGATGTAATGAAAGCAACGGATTCAATTTTGGTAAGTTTTAAAGCTGGCAAAAAAGTAGCTACAAAAAATACGAATCGCATAAAAAAGGGCAAGCAGGTTTTAAAAGTTCAAGCCACTTTAACGCCAAGAGGGTTTCTACATAAGGAAACTGTTTATGGACAAATAAAGCGATTCGAAAAAATTAAGCTCACTCCAAAATTCAATCAATGGGGAAATATTGCAGATTCTAATATTAAGAACCTATTAGAAGAACGGCTAGCTGCTTTTAACAATGACCCTAAAAAAGCTTTTAGCGATACTGAGAAAAATCCTCTCCCTGAAAATTTGAAAACGATTCCTTTATTCAAAAAAGAACATGTTGTACGATATAATT
>JBASZP010000149.1:0-7954 GCA_049660965.1 Daejeonella sp.
GGATAGTAGTCGTCATTTTGAATATGAGTTAATGGACTATCAATGTTTCCATAATCTTTAATTCCTGCCCTTCCTCCTGATATTTCTACGATTTTATCATGAATTTTTATGGCATAATCTGATGTGAAAAAGTTTAATGCCATATTATCGTTCTTTTAATCTTTTGAAAACATCTTTGTTATCTTCTAAGCGTTGTTCTAAATCCATACTTCGATCGCCTAAAAATTTATCGTAGTCATCTGAACTGACTTCATTAACGTACTCTTTAAGTTTCTCATGTAAAGCATCTCTAAAAGCCAAGTCCCTACTTGCCATTAAGCTTCTTGCTTTTTCTCTAAGCGGAGTTAAAGTAGCTTCTGTTAATTGCTCATATTTAGTGAACAAAATATGAGCCTCGGAGAGACCTAATTTTCTTCCTAAACGTTCAAATTCAGTTTTAAGAAATGTGGAAAATCCATTTTCGTATCCTGCAATTAAATCCAGTATTTCTGAATACATTGTACTGCGAACGCTTTCTTTTGTACTTAGCTTCAATATTTGGCGATACTCTTTTGCATTTTCTATAAATATACTTTTATAAATTTTGTCTGTTACTTGTGCGTATTTAAATTTGTTTTCTGTAATGTAATAATCTAAAGCATTCGTAAATTCTTGCCGATAATTGTATTCTCTAATTGCGCTTGGTAAAAATTCCTCTTCTCTTTGATTAATAAACTTTGTTTTTCCTCCAAGTTTTTGGTTTAAAACATCAATAACTATGTCTAAAATAGCAGAACGAAGGATTTGAGCCGTTTCTGATCCTGTTAAAAGCATACCTACATTTAAGAAAGATTTGTATGTGAAAACTGCTAATTGAGGAGTTTTGGACAAGCTATCCAGTTCATTTTCAAATGACTGAATCATGTTCCCGACATTTGTGTCGGGAACATAGTCCCCTTCATTTATTCTTTTTATAAAGTCACTAATTTTATCTTTGAAATCTTTTAGTTTAAATCCTGTGTAAATTTCATAGCCACTTTCTACTATTTCGTCTCTGTGATTTTCTACAATTCTCTCAATTGTACGTATGTCAACTTCAAAATATTCTGCAAGTTGCTGTTTAGTAAACCTAAATTTACCATCATGTTTAAAACCAAAAAAACCAACTTGCTGATACACTTCTTGTATAGCAATGTTGTTGTTTAAAATATTCTTTCTGTCTAAATCAGAATTTGTTAAATCTTTTGCCATATTCAAAATTACGAAATTTCAGTTTGAGTTGGGTTCTATAGGGTAACAGATAACGTTGAAACATTGGTGTTGCAGGGGCATTCAAAGCTTGTCAGTCCAATGCTTGCACCAAAGTTAAATAGAATTACAAATGTTTAGCCCATGTTCTTTCGCCCCCATAGCGCCAAACCCAAGTTGCCTGCCGTTTTTGTATATGCCGTCGAAAGGTGTCGCCCAGATTACTACCAAAATCTCCACCAAGGTGTTTTCCGCACTTTGTCATTTTCTGTATTCTCGGTGGGTTTGTCTGATACTGAAGGCTTATTCGTTATTTCATCCAAAGAATTGTCAAGCCATAACTCATACCAATTCAAAAAAGTAATTTTATCCGTATTACCAAGTTCACAAGAAGGATATATACCGTTTTCGTTTCCTCTGTCGTCTGTCCAAATATTGCCATATTCCGGTCCATTTACAACTAAATTCAAATTGATACCACAACCATAATTGCAAATTGCAATTACACCATTCATTAATTCTTTAGAGAAGTATTTTTCCTCAAAGTCTGAAAGCTGTGTTTTATATTCTTCACTTTTTTCATCATTAACAGTAGGTTCAAATTTTAAATTCCAAGGTTCTGTATGCAAGAAAGGTTGTGATGGATTCAATAGGGAATCGGGGCGTTTGTAATCCAAATCGTCAAATAAGGAATTGTCCAATGGTTCAAGTCCGTAAAACGGTCCAATACCACCATTTCCAATATTTGTCAAAAACTCTACATAATCATCTGGTAAAGTTATTTTGTTTGCAAATTCAAAATGTCGAATCCTTTCTAAGGATATTGTATGGTTTAGGTGATACTTATGTTTTTGCGAACCGAACAAAATATAGCTCCTGTCTAACTTTTTGAGTTGTAAAATTTTTGTTTTTATTCTTTCGGTCTGTTCGTTCATTGATATAGTGTTGTCTTACAATTGCCGCCAACTCAAATATAGACGCAGGTATCCAAACCTCCAAACACAGGGTAAATATCCTAACAAGCCAACGCTGCATACTTGCACCAATTGAGTGTAGTCGTTAGTGAGTGTCACGACAAAGTGCAACTTGTAAATCTTTTTCAACTTGTTTCCATTCTTTCCAAATTGGGTGTTCAAGTGTTTCATTGCCTGTCATTTTGTTTCCAATATCTTCTTTTTTCTTGTTGAAAAATTCGATAGTCTTCAAAACGTATGAAGCGTCCAAATTGATTGCAGATTTTAAAGAGTCTGCATTTTTAACTAGAACTGTCCCAATGTTAATTCTATTTTCTGTTAACGAGAGATTGCCATTTGGTCCGCCAAAAACTTTGTCAGCGTCTTTGTCATCTTGGTTGTCATCCTCCCAATTACATACGGCACAAATTTCATAGCCACCTCTTTCGCTAAGTGTCGGATAAGCACAACCTGGACAAGTAAATATGTTTAGTCCTTTGTACTGAATGTATGTGTCAAACAATTTGCGTTTGCTATTGAAGTCAGCCAAAACTCTTTTATCGCTTTCTGTAAGTTTTGTTGGGTCAAACATTATTGTTTTGGTTTGTCATTTTTTGGTTTGTGCATTAATCAGTTCAAGTCGTTTTTCTATTCTCCTTATGATTTCTGAATCATTGTCGTTGTATATATCTCTTAATTGAAATTCTTCGTTTTGTTTAAACTCGTTTATACCCAAATTGAAAATAGCTTGACCAAATCTTTGGCTAGGATTCTCTTGTAAATAAATTTTTAGTTTCTAGATTATTATTTTGTGTTCGTCGTTCATAAAATTACCGCTAACTCAAATATAGACGCAAGTACTCAAAGTTCCAAACACAGGGGTAAATATCCTAACAGGCAACACTGCATATTTGCACCAATTGAAGTTTTTCTCAACTTATGTTCATTATAGCAATGTCTCCCGAACCTAACCCTATATATCTTTTGGCATTAAGAGAAAAGTCATAAGTCTCATAACCTGACGAAGCAATGAAGATTTCAAGTTTAAGATCGTCTGTTAAGGTTAATACTAAGTCAAATGTGTCTTTCAGCACCTCGATTTTGGTCAAATATTTACCTTCCAATATTTTATTGAGTTCCACTGCTAAGTCAATAGGTTCAGGAAGGCCGAATTGTTCTCCATTGTCAAATGAAACAAAAATAATTTTGTTACTTTTCAGGAGCCGCCAAAAGCCTGAGGAACTTGCATAAATTTTATCGGTAAAGGAAAATCTCCAATAATCTGCATTGTTGTCAAATGCAGCTTTGTCAAAAAGTGAGCTGGTAATAAAAGTCAATTCATGTGTCATATTTATAGTTCGGCTTTATCCTGGCAAGGCAACTCAAATATAGATACCTCCATTTTTGGCCCAAGTATGCAGTGCCCCCTTGTTGGCAGAAGTCTTTTTAGTTTCTTCTATAATTCCAAACTTCACGCATTGTTTTTATGTGCTGTTTAACAAGTTCATTTATTTGTTGTTTAGCGACACCTTTATCTCTATATTTTTTCTTTAAAGCATATTCTAAATATGGCTGCCAGGCACTAGAAAAATTAGTTCTTTGCACTTCAATTAGTATTCCTTTATTCTTAAGGTCAGAAACTTTATCTCCGATTTCACCAACTTCCAAATTAAGTGTTTGCGATAAAATTATTCCGTCTATTAAATTATAATGTTTGGAAATATTAAAAATTATTCCAAATGTTAACTCAATAGGGTTTTTAAATTTTATCTTTAGAACAACGTATTTAGGTTTTGAAAATGAAAAAGATCTAACCCAAGTAGTCTCTACATCTCCTGGTGGTGTGTCTTCGTGTATTTTACATAGTTCAGCAATTTCACTTGAGAAATTTTTTTCTAAAATAACACAAGGAATTAGTCTGCCTTCTCCAAGTTTTGGAACTGACATCATTCCATCAGCAATAAATGGGTGGAACTTATATTTATCTTTATCAAATTTCATAATAATTCTTTCATTAATATTATTGAAACTTCATTTTGATTTCCGTTTATGTCCCTAATATTTAAAATGTAGTTGTCTATTCTTTTACCTTTAGTAATATCAATGTTATACCGAAAAATCAACCATTTAGAGATACTTTCTCTATCACTTAAGAATATTTTTTCTGGAAAAAATGTAAATGGTTGTTTCTTTATTTTATCAGATAATTCTGGTGAGTGTTTCAATTTTATTTTATTAGATACATTTTCATTATCGTAATATTCTAAAAATAAGGCTGGTGAAAAGGAATTTTTTGTTTCAGACTTATTTGAAATAGTAATATGGTAAATTAAAAGTCGTTCTTTATCAAGTGTAATACAGAAACTATCTATTAAATAAAATTCAAAGTTGGGAAGTTTATTTTGAAATTGTTTGCGATTTACTTTAAATGAGTCTTTTGCAATTCTCACATTGTAAATGGCAATTACTAATGCAGTTAAAGAAATCAAAACAGTTAGTAAAGGTAAATATTCTTTTAAGTCTATCATAAAAACAATTTTGTTCTTTTGGATTTGTGCCAACTCCTAAATAGGCGAACTTTTTTGAACTTTTTTGGAGACAATCCATTTTTGGCACAAGTACACAACCCACACAGGCCAACGCTGCATACTTGCGCCAATTGAGGCGGCCAATTGGGCTATCGTTTAGGTTATCTTCTCATTTAGTTTGTGTTTCCACTTTACAAATCCGTCAACAAAGTTTGATGTAATGCCGTCATGCTCAATAACGCAAAAGACAAGGTCGTTGTCGTGGTGATTTTGTCTGTATGCTCGTTTATACTGCTCTCGTCCGCTTTCTCTAATAGTGTTAATTGATGCCTCAATTCTTTTGTATTGTAGCTCAATTTCTTTTTCGGATTTGTCAATGCTCCACATGTAAGTCGCATGAGAGTTGAGAAGTTCCCACACAAAATGATTATTCTCTTTACCTTGAATGAAGAACAAAAAACCGAAGTTCGGATGAAGCGTAAATCTCAACTTTCTGTCCTCAGCTTGTTTGCTGCCCGACAAAAATTCAAGTTGCTTTCTGTTTCTTGTTTTGTGGTTGTCAAGTAAGAGACTTAAAATATCCTCCTCGTTTTGACTGAAAACATTTCCTTCAAGGTCGTCTGTTTCCATTTCTCCAAAAAATTCCTGTGCTGTAAAAAGTGATTTGTTGGTATCAGTAATTCTCGGGGTCTTAGTCAAAGCCATTGTTCGCTGATACCTGACACTGTCAATTAACTCTGCATTTATCATGGCAATTTGTGGTGAAGTCGCAGATACCTCTGTTACTTTGCCATCTGTTATAGTAACGGTCGCATTTACTTTGAACTTTTTTGTTTTGAGTTTCTTGGCGAACCATGACTTAACATTTTCAAACTCTGGGAGTATGTAGTCGTTTTTTATTTTGAAATTTATTTTGTCGCCAACCTCTTTTATACTCTTAATAAAAATTACATATCCAAGCATAAAATGTGCATCAGAAAAATAAACCTTGAACCCAACTTGATGAGTTTCAATTATTGGTTTTCGCTCAGCAGGAGCAAATACAGGCGTGGAATCCTGCACCTGTGGTAAACCAGTATCAACTCTCTGCCTGGAAAAGTTCGTAGAAGCGGAAATTGACTTTCGAGTTGTATCTTGTGAAGAAGTTCTATTTACACCATGATTGTGTAGAACGTCCAGAAATTTAATCTTTTGATAATTGGAGAGATGCTGCTCAAACTGTGGCCAGTCAAATTTTTCAAATTCAACCCTCTCAACTTCACCTACTGGTTTCTGGTGCTCAAACTGTTGAAAGTCATTGGTGAAATAATCAATTACTTTCATCCGCCAACATTTGGTTCCGGGATTATATTTGAGTAGGTCAACTTTCCAATAAATCTCTTCATGTGTACGAAATTTGCAATGATCAATTGGAATGTTAGTTTGCTGAATAGAAACAGTCAACTTAGGACTTAAATGTATGTATTGATTGTCAACTTTTATGATTAGTTCTTTCAACATTATTTCTCAAAAGCAATTTTTTTGTCCGTTCGTCTTTGCAGTCAGTCCGGTTAGCACGGTCGTCAACGGCTTACAGCTAACTCAAATATAGACGCAAGTACCCAGAGTTCCAAACATTGGTGTAAACAGCCTGTAAAAATGACCTTTATACCTATGATACCACATTTTTAAAACAATCAGACAACCTATATTTGTTGCGCATTATATATAACTTAGCTCAGGCTATTAAAAACAGTAGTTAAAATACGCAGGTTTATCATTAGCTAACAAACCCCACCATCCAAACCAGCGGAGTATATTGTCAGCTGACAAATGGCACCATCCAAACCAGCGGAGCATATTGTCAGCTGACAAATGGCACCATCCAAACCAGCGGAGCATATTATCAGCTAACAAATGGCACCGTTCAAACCAGCGGAGTATATTGTCAGCTAACAAATGGCACCGTTCAAACCAGCGGAGCATATTGTCAGTTAATAAATAGCGCCATCCAAATTAACGGAGTAGCTAAATAATGGTAAGAAATAAATACCTGATTTTTTCTTAAATTTTGATATTATATATAAACTTTTTATTTTTGAAGAAACATTAAAACATTAAAGATATGATGTATGAAAAATTAATACAAGACATGTTTAAAAGCGAACAGTACAGCAGGAACGAGCTTAACCTGTTTATTTCCGACCTGATCAGCCGGAGCAAAAAAGCGGCTAACCCGGTGCCGGTTATTACTGCCGAAGTAACAGTGCTGGAACCCATCTATCAGTCATTCAGTACCGGTCTGGGGAAATTAGGCGCTAAAGGCGCTTTCCAGAAAGCAGGCACCATTAGCAAGCAGGACGCTTATGATGATGCGCTGGATTTCATCCGCAGCAAAGAGGGAGTCATTAAAGACATCTTTAAAAAAGGAAGCGCTGCCTATATTGAATTTTACCCCCAGGGTTTAAAGCAATATAATACCGCTTCGGTAGAAGGAATGAAAACCTTGCTGGCCAGCTATGCAGAAGTAGCAGCTAAATACAAAACCGACCTGGGTGCCGCGTTTATTACTAAGGTAACTGAGCTGCTAACCGCTTATGCTACCGCCCGCGATGAGCAGGTAGATAAAAAAACAGATAAATCCAGCATACAAAGCCAGCTAAGGGCCAGCAGAAAAGAATTAACTAAACAATTAACTAAATGTGTGCTGCTTATAGCCGCGTACACTATTGAAGATGCTAACGCCTTTAACAGCTATTTTAACTTCGGTTTACTGCAGGTAGATAATGATAAAAATACGGGCGGGGAAAATGCAACAGACCCGGTACAATAAAACAGCGCTGCTATAAGTAAACGGCAGTTGCTTTACCTGTTTTTACCCATTAATAAAAGGGCCGGCCTTTGTAAAAAAGCCGGCTCTTTTTTAGTTGTAAACATTTTTAAATAGATACTATGTAAAGTCTTTGGTTCTGCGTTTAAAAGCCTCACCCCATTTAAGCAAAGCTTATTTTGCACTGTCCGCAGCGCCCCTCTCCAACGGACTACTGTGTACCCACATCTCTATCTATAAAGAACTGTTTAGCTATTACCCATCCGTCATAGAGTTGATAGAACTTGATTAATCCGCGGTGTAACACAAGAGGCCCGGGTTTTCTTTGAGATGCGTATCCTTTCCAGCCTCCTAAACGGGCAATGATCCAGGTAGCCCATTTTAACGTTTGAGGCTGGTGTGGGTTACTGAGCTTAGTGGTTCCTCCTGCTACCTTT
>JBASZP010000150.1:0-1924 GCA_049660965.1 Daejeonella sp.
GGTTTAGCCGTTGGTGCGGCAATGGTTTCGCGTATTGCTAAAAACCTGCAGGATTATTTCACAAGTATTGTTGTTCAAAAACTAGGGGCCAAAATGTATGCCGACGGGCTTAAACATTCCTTAGAACTACCTTATCAAACATTTGAAGATCAGCGAAGCGGGGAAACCTTAGGCATTTTACAAAAAGTCCGTACCGATTCAGAAAAGTTTATCACATCTTTCATCAGCATTTTATTCGCTAGTTTGGTGGGGATGGTTTTCGTTGTGGTATATTCTTTAACAATCAGCTATAAGGTTACTTTAGTTTATTTTGCGGCAGTTCCGGTCATTGCTTTTACCAGCTGGATGCTTAGCCGTAAAATTAAAACTGTTCAAAAAAGTATTGTAAAAGAAACAACTTCATTGGCAGGTTCTACTACCGAATCATTGCGGAATATTGAACTGGTTAAAAGCTTGGGTTTAGCAAATCAGGAAATAGAACGATTAAACAATACCACTTATAAAATACTTGATCTGGAACTTAAAAAAGTGAAATACGTTAGAGGAATGAGCTTTTTGCAGGGCACTACCGTAAATTTCATTAGAAGTGTCATGGTAGTTATTCTACTTGTCCTTATTTTTGATAAGGAAATATCTGCCGGAAAATATTTTACTTTTTTATTTTATTCATTCTTCCTGTTCGGGCCTTTGCAGGAATTAGGCAATGTCATTATTGCTTATCGCGAAGCTGAAATATCATTACTGAATTTTAACAGAATTTTGAATTTGCCTAAAGAAGTGAAACCTCTAAAACCGGTAACTATTAACCGGGTAACAACTCTTAGTTTTAATAATGTAAGTTTTAAACATCAATCAGCAAATCGTAACGCTTTAAATGATATTTCTTTTCAAACAAACAATGGGCAAACCATTGCTTTTGTTGGCCCCTCAGGTTCGGGCAAAACTACTTTGGTAAAACTTCTGGTAGGATTGTATCCTGCAAAAGAAGGGCAAATTTTATACAATGATATTCCAAGTACTGATATAGACCTTGATGAATTACGGGAAAAAATCGGCTTTGTTACCCAGGATACACAATTATTTTCCGGAACTATCCGTGAAAACCTGTTATTTGTCAGGCCGGATGCAACTGATGAAGATTGTATGCAGGTATTGCAAAAAGCAGCTTGTCAAACTCTTTTAGCCCGTGCAGATAAAGGCTTGGATACCGTAATCGGCGAGGGAGGAGTAAAAGTTTCGGGTGGTGAGAAACAACGCTTATCCATAGCACGTGCATTGCTTCGCCAGCCAAATATTTTAGTTTTTGATGAAGCAACATCTTCTTTAGATTCTATTACAGAAGAAGAAATCACAGAAACTATCCGTGATGTTTCGGTAATTAAAGACCATATCACTATTTTAATTGCGCATCGTTTATCAACCATTATGCATGCGGATAAAATATTTGTACTTGAAAAAGGGCATATTATAGAAGCCGGCAAACATGAAGAGCTATTGCTCGAGAAAGGTCTCTACTATGCTATGTGGCGTCAGCAAATTGGAGAGAAAGATACAGTAGAGGTGTAAGTATTTTTAGTTCATCTTATTATTGAATTTTATAAGCTTGCAGGAGTAAAGATTTCTAAGATCACATTCCAGTTATATCCTTCCTGAATTTCCCAAATTCTTACATAATTATAAGTTTTGGTTTGTGTTTTATTAACAATAATTGCCCTGCCATAAGTATAAGCCAGATCATTACCTGTCGCCCTGTCGGCCTTCCTGGGTTCTGTATTTATGCTGATTTCCTGTTTAGCTAAGAAATCAATTATATTTTGTTTACCAATAATAGGTTCAAAACCAGGGAAGAGAAGGCGGGCATCGGCGCTTAAAAAAGTGTTATATGCTACGTTTTCATCTGTTACCAAAGTGCTTGAGAAAAGCA
>JBASZP010000151.1:0-3597 GCA_049660965.1 Daejeonella sp.
GTCCAGCATCTATGTAAAAGCATACCTTTAAGCTTTATTATTTCACCTATAAAAACAAAGATATGACTCTTACACAAGATGCGACAACAAAGTTATACATTGGTCTTGATATACACAAACGTTCATGGTCAGTATGTATTCGTACCGATCTTTTTGATCACAAATCTTTCTCTATGCCGCCTGAAGTAGATGCATTGTATGAATATGTGAGTAAAAATTTTAAAAATTATGAAGTTCGATTGACTTACGAAGCTGGATGTTGCGGATTTAGTGCCGCTCGTGGATTTATGAACTTAGGATGGGAAGTTACAGTGGTCAATCCAGCTGATGTACCACATATGGACAAACAGAATTATCAAAAGACAGACAAGATCGATGCTCGCAATCTAGCCAAACAATTACAAAACAATACCCTAACACCGATTTACATACCAACGGAAGATCATGAACAATTTCGCTCTTTACTCCGGCAGAGGCATCGCGTAACCAAATTGTTGCGCAAGACGAAGACTGATATCAAAAGTATGCTACTTTTTCACGGAGTGAAAATTCCGTCAGAATACGACAATAATAATTGGTCTATAAACTTTAGAGCATGGCTTTCATCTCTAAAATGGAGCAACATATGCGGGGCATCTTCTATGCGATATAAATTATCACAATATGACTTTGTTTATAAACAATATCTTGATCTTGGCACAGAGTTGCGTGCCTACGCACGCAAACATCACAAAGAAGATTATTACCTGCTCAAATCTATCCCAGGCATAGGAGGATATTTATCAGCTGCTATACTTGCAGAATGTGGTGATATACGAAGATTTGACAATGAGAGACAGTTTAGCTCATACTTGGGCCTAGTTCCAGGCATTTATAATAGTGGTGGCTCTGAAACCAATCTAGGTATCACTCCAAGGTGCAATACAATCTTACGACCCTACCTAATTGAGAGTGCTTGGGTTGCCATACGATTAGACCCTGAGATACAATCTTATTATCGTAAAAATATAGGCAAAAATCCAAAATCGATCATCGTTAAGATAGCGCACAAAATGGCGAAGAGAATTCTGTCAGTGATCAAAAACAAGGAGCCATATAAAATCAACAACAACGAAAACGTAGACAAGAATATCAAATTACCAATAGAAGCAATGGAAGCAATACTAAATCAAGAAGACGATTGAGACAGATCACAAAACAATGCATGATATGACATAATTATTATCAACGTCCAGCAGGTGACTGTCTCAATTTTAAGAATTCAAAGAATCATTAAAAATAAAAAACAATAATATTTAACAACCATTGTGACTCAAAAGCAAACCTATGCCAGACATCAAAACACGGGTGGTAGTGCGGACTTACCGTAGCTACATCGCCAAGCATGATGCTGACATTATTTCATTACAATTAACACAAATGCTGGTAGTGCAACGGAGGGATAAAAACGCTGTTGCAGCTATTTATAGGAGCCTGAGTATAATGATCAAAAAACAGATAAATGCCATGAACTAAATGAAGTACATATACATAAACAAAGGCAGAAATCGCAGAAGTATTTTGTCCACAATATGTGCAGAATAATTTTTAGATTTTTGAATGAAAAGTTCAAAAATCAAAATTATTTCCACACAATATGTGGACAAAATCATCCGCACAATAATGCACCGCTGATTTTGTAATAAAATAGTATTTTACTAATTATTCCGGATAGAATTAGCAGTAAATTATTACATTTGTGCTTGGAAGTGCTTTACATAGGAGTGCATTGTTATCCACTGTATTTTACTCACCTATATGATATTTATCCAATATATCCATAGTTTTTTCATCATAAGAACTTTTCATATGCTCTCGATATGACTTAAATTTAAGTCTTGCTCCCGCCTGTAACAAAACTTCCAATGCTTCATATGAATTATGTTCTGCAGCTTGATTTAACGCATCTTGATATTGATATGACGTATTAAAGTCCCACCCTTCTGCTAATCGCTTTCTTAAGAATGCTGCATCATTTTGTTCAGCCGCATAAATCTCTGGTTGTTTTGGTGAATGTTGAGCATACTTAGCAAATAGCTCAAAAGAATAGTCACATTCCACTAATTTCTTATTCTTAATCATAAATACTTTACCATATGACTTAGTAGCTGGATTAACGTTAATCCCAATTTTAAAACTATCTATGGATTCACCTATAAGTAGATGGTCTGTTTTTGTTACACTTTGTTTATTATTGAATAAAGTCAACTCTTCAAGGGTGTAAAATTTATTCATGTGTATTGTATACAAATCATTTATTGGAAAACACATTTCACTTGTGTTATGTTGCCTACCATTAAAAATTCTTAAATAATGGAAGTAGGGTTTTGGTAGTTTTATGCCCAACAAATTCTCTAGTTTGATCACATTCTCTGTTGTCAATTTCGCTGTTTGGTCTTCTGTCCAAAATATACCTGTTGCATAACTAAATTGAAAGGCATTTTCATCAAACATTAAAGGCATATCTAATGGTCTTAATTTTTCTTGCCAACCGTCATTGATCATTTGATTTGTAAAATCTCTTATATAAAGCAAAGCATGTTTTGAATCTTTGTGGATAATTATGTCTGTTAAATCTCCATCTTGCTTTTCGGAAAAGTTACCTTTTCTTATTCCTGTTTTAAATTCGTATGTACCGATCTCTTTAAATTGACCATCTTTTTCGAAGTATCTCCAATAATTACTAAATGGATTAAAAGGATGGCTTGATTGAGATGCTCTTTGAAATAATTCAATTAAGGTAAGCTTTCTTGGAAATGGACTTTTTAATCTTTTAGGTTTTTCTCCATATGTTCCTTCCACATATTCAGAAAATTCTCTATCAAGAAAATCGTTTAGAGAGAATGTAGCAATAGTACTGTTTTGTACTGTTTTAACTTTAACTCCGCACTTGTGCCCTTCTATCTCTTGCCAAATATAAGCTATCCAAGCATAAAATAGGGCTGCTGCATTGAATCTATACTCGTAATATCCAAGATGCGAAATTGGATATTTGGCTATATCAATTTTTATTGATTGTCTTTCTTTAGCTTCTTTAAGTTTTACGGAGTCAGGTTGAAATGTGGAAAAATCATATTGGTCTCTAACAATGACTTCTTGATTATCAACATCTGCAACTCCACCATCATAATTCAACATTACCCGTGAACCATAGTCAACAACACCACGCCAAAATTCTATGTCTGGCCAAACTTTATATTGTTCATCTCTTTTTATCGTTTCATAGTTTAAATCCACGATTATGTCTGATAATCTCTTTTTTGTATATGCAGTCTGTTCAAGGAGATAATCTATAAATGACCTTACATTAGCTTCTGTAACTTCATGCATTTCATTTTTTGATTTGAAGTAGTTAATTATCTCTTCAAATTCTTTCTTCATCTCTATATTAATATCCATTGTATCCTTTGATTTAGTTTTTGTTTCAAATAAGTTGTTCTGTGACCAACAATTTATTTGTATCATTATTTGAAACAACATTATGATGAAATACTGTTTTTTCATTTTTTATAGTGGATAACTTATTCATCCCCGACACAAATATATATAAACTTTCGC
>JBASZP010000152.1:0-3604 GCA_049660965.1 Daejeonella sp.
CGTCTTTGCTGTCCCAATATGGAGGGTTGTATACTTTTGCAATTTGAGACAAACTTGTTCCATTTACCGAAAATCCGTTGAATGGATTATTACCCTGATTAGATTGATTGCCTAATCTGTCTTTTAGATTGTGAACGCAAATTCCAACTAAGCCCATTTTGTTATTCCAGGTCTGTTCAATTTCGTAGTTAATCCATTTTCTACCTGCAGTGCCTGTACCGACTAAAACAATAGTACAAGAGCGATAGTGCATTTGGTCGTCGATCCACCTCTTTATAGCATTATCACCACCACGCTTTACTGTTTCCCAGTCGTTGTCAGGTGCTGGTCTGTTGCCCTCTATTACTCCAATATTTCTTACTTGTGAAGCTCTCCAATTATCATTGTCATAATGGAAGCTATAAAATACTTGTCGAGCCATAATTATTTATTTAAAAGATACATTACTCCAAGTGTTGTAAAAATCGAAACGCCGTAAAATATCAATAATGTTGAAGATACTATACCAGAAACCCAAGTCCTATCGCCTTTGTTAAATCTTGCATGATTCATTTCAAAATTAATGTCTGCTTCTTCCTTTTTTGCGACTTCATTATATAGGTCTCTATATCGTCTTTCAATTGATAGAAAATAGCCATCAAGTACCCAGAAAGAAGGAATTACTACATAAGCAATCATTATATAGTTAACATTAGCATCTTTTGCAGCAAGTGCAAATAGGGCTGCAACAATTGTTATTGTCCAACCTTTTAGCAAAAATGAATTTACATTCATCCTTGTGATAGTTAGTTGAAGAAACTCTAAATGTTTTAACTTCTTTTCCATTTTATGAATTTAACCATTTGTCTAAATCTATTTTTTTACCATCTGGGAATTGCACTTCGTAATAGCCATCAAACCAAGTATATTTTTTACCAATTACTGGATAAATTTGTAAATATTCTGAGCCTGTCCAACTTCCATAGTCATCTTTGACGACTAATAAAGCAATGTGGTCAATATATTTTATTGAATCTCCGTAGCCTAGTTCCCAATTACACCATTTTGATGCGATTGCCTTTTCTGTTGCAAGGAATATAAATTTTCTATTTTCTTTAATTTTCTTTTTAATTTTTGTCGCTGTTATGCCACTAGTAGTTTTCGGCATCTCGTCATCAAGCCAATCAACATATACACTAACTCCAAGACTTTTTAAAAGAGCAATAGCGTCTTCTAGTTCTTTTACTTCGTCGTGTTTATGCGATAGAAAAACAGTAACTTCAAAAGTTCTTGCATTACGAAACTTTGCTTCATTCTTGGCTTCTGTCAAAGCACTAAAAGTCTTGCTTTTTAAAAACTCTGTCCTTGCTTTACCTAGGTCGCTTTTTGTAAGTAATTCCATAGATGAGGTTTAAGATGATGCTGGTTTAGCCTTGCTGCCAACGTTTTGGCGCTTGGCGCAGTGGCGGATTTCGGAGCACTAAACTGTCAATACACCACAAAAGTTGATGCGAGGTAGAATGTTCAATTAACCACATCACCCGCCATTGAGCCAAACGCCTGTTACCGGATGCCCTTTTTTCAGTTTTCTTGTTTTATGTTATTTAATACTCTTCTATTATGAAACACTAAATTGTCCATACAATTTTATTAAAGTCATTCATCATTTTCTTGGCAGTTTCTGGCTCAATTGAGTTTATAAAATATATTTTTCCTAAAAGCCATTCTTTATATAAATGTTTGTTTTCAAGTTCCATAAATTTTAAATGGTTTTCAACTCCGAAATTGCAACAAGCATAAATGTGTTTCTTCACATCTTTTTTAAAGTTTCGATGAATGTGAACATCGTTTGAAACTGTCAAGCCTGTTACCATTTGTTTTCTACCTTTTTTATAAACTCCCACTTTGTTCCAATTAATATTTAATCCCTCGTCTCGTATAATGTGTCTAAGCAGTTTTATTTTAGGTAAATTTTCTATATCGCCAGAAAAGGTGATATCATCAGCATACCGTGTGTAGTCAACATTCAGTTTCTCTGAAAGTTTAGAAAGTCTTAAATCAAGTCTCCTTAAAATTAAATTCGAAAGTGTAGGGCTTGTTGGGGCTCCTTGCGGTAATACACAACTGTCTTTGGATACAATTCCTCTGTAAGATTTCAATTCCTTTTCCTCAAATGTTTTCAGGTAGTCCTCTGGAAGTTCAACCGTTGTTAGTTTGGCTAAATCAACACTCAAATTCTTGGCGTAACCTAACGATTTGAATATTCCATAAACACGCCTTTCACAAATTGAGTCAAAGAATTTCAGCAAGTCCAAATTCAATATCGTCTTCTTGTTCTTATGAGGTAATGCGTTGTTCAAAATTGATTTGCCTTTTGTAAAACCCATTGCACTTTCGTGCAATGGAATTTTACTTAGTATTTCTTCGTTTATATATTGTTGAATCACTCTTAAATTATTGTAAGGTGATACTATTTGTCGGAATCCTTTACCGTTTCTTTTTTTTATCTGATAGAATTTATATAAACTACTTCTGTTATTTATGATTCTTTTTAACTCCAATATTGGCATGTCTAAAATGCTACTAAGGTGTTCTGTTGTGAAAATAACAGGTAGGTTTTTGGCAACTAAATTTTGAGCATACGCTACGGTAATATCAATGAACTCTTGGGAATGTCCATGTGATTTGGCTGTGGCGATATATTCATCTTGGGAGAAGGGCATAACTGATTACTCTTTTTTGGACACTAAGAACGATTAGTGATTGGTGTGTAACAGCAGGGTTGCCCGTGCGTTGGAGGTGTTACACACCAGTTAATGTAAAGTAGCTTTAGAATTTCCTTGTTCAAAAAACAAGTTATCTCACTAGGAGAACAGCTAATCAGTTTATGCCTTTCCCAAGAATATTTTTGGAACATATATTTTTTCGTTTTGTAATCTAATGTAATTTCTTTTCTCTTTTGTATTTGATATTTGTATTTTCTTTTTCAATTCTTCATAAATATCCGAGCCGTGGCTTGAAAGGTTAAATGCAGCATCAAAAATATTTCTCTTTACACCTTCTTCATATACTTCGTTTAATTCATTAACGCTAATGCCTAGAATTTGACAAATGATTGAATCAATGCTTCCTCTTCGTTTAAGTCTAATCACTGCAAGGATTATGTAGTTTATGTCCTTGAAGTAAATTTTATTTTCCGGGTTTTCATTTTTGAAGATTTGAAGTTTATAAGCAAAGTTTAACCAATGGATAGTTTCACTTCTAAAATCCTTTGCTTGCGATATCTTTTCTCTTGCGTTTCGTGGAAACAATGGATGCCAATTGTTTTTTGAACTCCAAATTATTGGCAAAGTATTATTAGGAACAGAATGAGCAAAGACAATCAAGGATTGTGATTTATTATACCCTAATGGATGAGGAACTGTTTCTTTTAATTCTGGATCATACACTTTGAATAGTTCAAGTCCATATTCATAGCAAAACTGTCGGATGGGCAACATTTTTGGTCTGTATCCAAAAACAGAACTTCCTGATGCAAATGCTTTTTTATAACCCGTTCCGTAAATTTTCAAGTTGTCAATGGTTTCATTTAAGAGTTTAATAGAATCTTGCATGTAAGCAAGGC
>JBASZP010000153.1:0-2119 GCA_049660965.1 Daejeonella sp.
TAAAACGGCCAGTTCAGCGCCTTGTAACTTAGCGGTGCTTTGAATATTGGTGATTGCTTTTAATGCAGGCAACCAGGCAGTGTGCGTACCTCCAATACCAAAATTGGCCCGTACACCAATATCTTCGGGTAAGCCTGTTAAAACAAATTTGGAACTGATATCTGACAGCGTATCTATATCCTGAACTGTTTGCAATTGCTCACCCAGTTTGGTTTCACCTGTGCGGGTTGATGTTAATTTAAGCAGCTCCTTTTGTGAACAAAGTATTAGTTTTCCCATCCTGAGTATATTTTTCCATTGACAATTACGGTTTCAATCAGGTTAGACCCGAAAGCATAGGGCAAATAGGCTAATGAAGGAATTTCTTTGGTGATAAATAAATTTGCTGTTTTCCCTTTAGTCATGCTTCCATGGGTATGGGATAATTCCATAGCCGCCGCACCATTCATTGTGGCGGCGTTGATGGCTTCTTCGGGTAACATCTTTTGGCGGATACAGGCGAGGGAAACTACTAAATTCATATTGCCTGATGGTGTGGAACCGGGGTTAAAATCGGATGCCAGCGCTACCGGAATATTCGCGTGTATTAAACTTCGTGCATCTGCAAAAGGAATTCTCAGAAAAAGGGAACATGATGGAAGCAGAGTAGCAATAGTCTGGCTATTCTTTAATACATTTAAAGCTGATTCATCCATTATTTCCAAATGATCTACGCTTAAAGCCTGGTGTTTTACACCAACTTCCACAGCGCCCGAAGCGGAAAGCTGGTTCGCATGAATTTTAGATTTTAAACCATAACATAACCCTGCTTCTAAAATAAGTGATGTTTCATCCACAGAGAAAAAACCCTGTTCGCAAAACACATCAATATAATCTGCCAAACCTTCCTCTGCAATTTGGGGTAACATTTGATCGGTGATCAGTTTTAAATATCCTGAATGATTGTTCTTATATTCCTGCGGATAGGCATGCGCTCCTAAAAAAGTTGCCTTAACGGGAATTGGTGATCTTTCTTTCAATTTCCTGATTACCCGCAGCATTTTCAATTCACTTTCTAAAGTTAAACCATAACCGCTTTTAATTTCAATGGCTCCTGTTCCCAGGCGGATAACTTCATCTAATCGTTTACAGGCGCTTTCATACAGATCGTCTTTACTTGCGTCTTGCAGTTTACGGGCTGAGTTTAATATACCCCCGCCTTCCGCGGCAATCTCTTCATACGTTTTTCCCTTTATTTTCATCACAAATTCTTCTTCCCTGCTTTGGGCAAAAACCAAATGAGTATGCGAATCGCACCAGGAAGGTAAAACGAATTTTCCTTTGGCGGATATTTGAGCAGGAAGATTAGACATTTCAGGAGGAATAGTATTCATCTCACCAAAATCTTTGATCTTTCCATCTTCAATAACTAACCAGGCATCATTTACAACCGGAAGATCAGCCATTTCCTTTCCGCGAAGAACCCGGACTTCAGCAGGGTGAGTTCCAACGAGTGTTTTAATGTTTGTGATTAGAAGGGACGACATGTTCAAATATACCTGTTCAGGTTTATGCTATCTGGTTTATTTTAAACCTTTACAGAAATAATGTGTAATAATACTTTAAAACTCTAATTCCAGTAAAACCGGACAATGGTCTGAATGCCGGGCTTCGGGTAGAATTGCCGAACGTTTCAGCTGATCGCGAAGGCCTTCTGTAACCATATTATAATCAATACGCCAGCCTAAATTCTTATTTCTTGCACCTGCCCTGAAGCTCCACCAGGTATAATTATGGGGTTCCTGGTTAAAATGACGGAATGAATCAATAAAGCCGGTATTGACAAAATTTTCCATCCATTCCCGTTCGGCGGGTAAAAAGCCGGAAGAATTGGCATTTGATTTCGGATTGTGAATATCAATGGGTTTATGGCAAATATTATAATCGCCAGCTATCACCAGTTTGGGGAAATCAAGTTTGATCTTATCTGCATATTCCTGGAAATCCTCCAAAAACCTGAACTTAAAGTCCTGTCGTTCTTCGCCGCTTGAACCGGAAGGGAAATAGGTACTCATCACAGAAAGATCATCAAAATCAAGACGCAATACACGCCCTTCCCGGTCGTACTCTTCTATACCAC
>JBASZP010000154.1:0-1785 GCA_049660965.1 Daejeonella sp.
GTATAGGTATTTCCTTCCCGTTTAGAGCTGATAGTTTCCCCCGCACCATTACGGAACTCAACCTTATCGGGATCTATGGATGGGTCTGTAATTTGCAGTTCGGCCAGTACCTCATCTCCCCGGCCGCTTTCTATAGATTTCCAGCTGATGTTAGTGGTTTTGGTGTTTTCTTTTATCTGCTGGTAATCGCCGGTGTAGCGGCTATTGTTTTTAAACTCTTCTTTAAACAGGTCTAAGCCATATTTCTGTTTAGTCGAAGGTTTGAATATAATTTTTGCTTTGTCCGTTGTCAGCGGTTTGGAAGTACTGCTGCCGCCTGCCAGTAATTCCGACTGAGGTACAATACCCCGTGCCGTTACCATGCCATCCTTATCTACCTCATAAGTCTGTCCGTTCTTATCCTGAAAAGTAAAGGGCGGCTGACCATCTTTGAGCTGAATAGTGATCTCTTTGGATTCACCGGAGTTGGTGATACCTGCGAATTTGATGGTTTTATTAGCAGCATTATAAACCGGCAAAACGGTCGGCACCGCTACGGCCGCATCAATAATGGTGGGCAAACCATTGGATGAAACTGCTTTAACCAGGCCATTGGCATCAGGGCTTACCGTTATTGCAACAATTACCTGTTCCTGCGACTGATCCAGGGTTTGTTCCCCCACCTTCACTACCCCATCCACCAGCTGATATTTATTGTTGATGCTAATATTAGTAAAGATCACATTAAACTGCAGGTTGCCGAAAACCGGTACCGTGATCGTACCCGTACCGCTAAACTTTCCATTCTGCGATGCGCTTACACTAATCACCGTCACGCTGAAATCTCCCGCTGTAAACACATTGCCAGAGAGCAGCACATCCAGTAATTGCTTCTTGTCCAGTTTGGCGCTTTCAGGCTGTTTGCCGCAGACAAAATCGCCCTGGTTGAATTGTTCATCTGGCATTTGGAATTGTTGCAGTTGGGTATAATCCCCATACCCATTGATGCATTGTGCCTTGACCTGGTATTCGTAGGTTTTGCCGGGTCGTAATCCCTGTGCGATGTATTGGGGGGTGTAGGTTTCCTGCTCAAACCATTCTGCAGTTTGCTTATCTGCTTCGCGGTACCTGATGGTAAAGGCTTGTTGTAAAGGCAAGGCATCCCAGCTGAACTTCAGGCTGTTTTGATCGTTTAATTGGGCCAAGACATTGAGCGGCGGGGTACATTTATCACCATAGGTGAATTTGACCACTTCGCTGTTGCCGTTATTGATAAAAAGGTCTTTGCCATCCGCTTCCACCGCCTGTACCTGTACCGCATAACTGTTACCTGCGGTTAACGCCGGTTCAGCCGGACCGTACAGCAGAATAGTCTGGTCGGTAAACGTTTCAAACAAGGGGCGGGTGCTCCGGATGGCATCATTGGGGTTTCGCTCGGGGGGAATGAGTTCGACTAATCTAAAGTTATAGGCCACGTTATAGGCGGCGTTAATGGATCCTGTATGACGGGGAACCCATTGAAAGATCACGTTCTGGGGCTCCAGGGCCTGTATTTTGCTGAATGGTAATGGGGAATTAATAATAGGCGGGTAGCTCAGGAATACGGACAGCACGGTACTTCCGGCATTGGAAACTACGCTGCGCTGGTAATAATCCAGTACTTCTACGCTGATACGGTACACGCCTTCGGGCAGTTTGCCCCCGTTACGGCTATAATCGGCCGGGTTCAATCCCTGGAACACCAGGTTCTTGGGGTTGAAATAGGGTTCCAGGTCGCTGCCGGAGAAGGTGCTTAACTCGCCCGGG
>JBASZP010000155.1:0-14989 GCA_049660965.1 Daejeonella sp.
CTACACTAATTGTAAGAATAGCAATAATTACAAACAAAGAGTGCATGGTTGTAAAACCCCATAGTTGAAGCCAATGATGGGCTAGCATTTTTACGCCGATAAATAAAAGCAGAAAAGCTAATCCGGTTTTAAGGTAATGGAATTTATGTATAATGTTAACTAAGAGAAAGAACATAGACCTTAAGCCTAAAATAGCAAATATATTAGAGAAAAATACGATATAAGGGTCTTTGGTTATGGCAAAAATCGCGGGAATGGAATCAACCGCAAAAATAAGGTCGGTAAATTCAACAATGAGCAATACGACAAATAAAGGGGTAATAAAACTTTTCCCTTTCTTTTTTATAAAGAACCTGTTGCCCACAAACCTAGGGAATACCGCGAAGTATTTGGATGCGAAGCGTACTATTTTATGATTTTCGGTATCAATTTTATCGTCATCATCACCGGAGAAAAACATAGATATACCGGTATATACCAGGAAAGCGCCAAACAGGTAGAGTATCCATCCAAACTTGGCAATTAAGGCAGATCCCAGGAAGATGAAAAGGAAACGCATAAAAACAGCCCCAACAATCCCCCAGAACAGAACGCGGTGATAATACTTTTCATTGACACCAAAAGCCGTAAATATGAGCACCATCACAAAAATATTATCCACAGAAAGAGCATATTCAATCACATAGCCCGTTAAAAACTCTAAAGCCAGATTTTGTTTATACAATTGTAAACTTCCTCCAAAATCAGAGGGGTTAAGTGTAATGTGATGAAAATGACGCTTGGTAACTTCTGCCAGTTGCGAGTAGTTATTTATCCCATGCAATATTTCGCCTTCTGTTAACAGGATGAAGTAAAAGCCAATGGCAAAAGATACCCAGATGAAGCTCATTACCGCGGCTTCTTTGAGTGTTACGGAATGATCTTTTTTATTAAAAATACCCAGGTCAATGGCTAACATTAAGATGATGAACAACAAAAAACTTCCAAAAAATAAATGCTCGTTACTCATCTGTTTATTTTTTTCGCTCTGTTGTGAAACGAACCAGTTGTTCTAATGCCAAACGTGCATGATGTTCTTCAAAAGTATTTAAAACAGTAAATGCTTCCTCCTGGTAAAACTGCATTTGCTGTTGCGCATAAGTTAATCCGCCGCTGTTGCGCACAAAATTAATCACCTCGTTAACTTTATCCGGTTCTTCATTATGATTTTTTACCAGGTTGATAATCCGGCGTTTATCAGTACTGCCTGATTTACTTAGCGCATAAATTAAAGGCAGGGTAATTTTCTTTTCTTTAATGTCTATACCCAGTGGTTTGCCTACATCGTCTGTACCAAAATCAAACAGGTCATCTTTAATTTGAAAAGCAATACCTATTTTCTCACCAAACAGGCGCATTTTCTCTATGGTAGTTTCATCTGCCCCTGCCGAAGCCGCTCCGCAGGCACAACAGGATGCTATTAATGATGCTGTTTTCTGGCGGATAACTTCATAATAGATCTTTTCATCAATATCCAGCTTGCGGGCCTTTTCAATCTGCAAAAGTTCACCTTCGCTCATTTGCTGTACGGCTTCTGATACAATTTTTAACAATCCAAAATCCGCGTTATTAATAGATAGTAAAAGACCTTTGGATAGCAAGTAATCGCCAACCAGAACAGCTATCTTATTTTTCCAGAGTGCATTTATAGAGAAAAATCCCCGGCGTTCGTATGAATTATCAACCACATCATCATGTACCAAAGTCGCAGTATGGAGTAATTCTACCAGGGCAGCACCGCGGTATGTAGCTTCTGTAATACCTCCGCAAAGACTGGCTGAAAAGAAAACGAACATAGGGCGAATTTGCTTACCCTTACGTTTTACAATGTAATGTGTAATACGGTCAAGCAGCGGAACAGTACTTTTCATAGAAGATTTAAACTTCTTTTCAAATAGTTCCAGCTCTGCGGCAATGGGTTTCTTAATCTCGTTAAGGTTTAGCATTAATATTCAAATGCATTTTTATATAAGATCTAAATAGCATATATCAAGTGCAAACATATTCAAAAAGAAACATAATCATCTCCCGGGGTTATAAAAACTTCATTCTTAACTAAATTTTAATATTTTTGTAGCCCTTAAGCAGGGTCAATACGGAGAGGTGTCAGAGTGGCCGAACGAGCAAGCTTGGAAAGTTTGTGTACTCGCAAGGGTACCGTGGGTTCGAATCCCACCCTCTCCGCAAAAACGCATAAAAATCCTCAAAACTCATCAGAATTTTGAGGATTTTTATGAAATCTATCTATACTATCCGCTGTTCCACCAAACAGGTAAAGTTTTGCATATATTTAAACTAAAATAGTAACTTGGTATTAATTAAAACTAATCACATTTATTATTATGGATTTATCAATCTATGAAATTAAAGTCGGCATACAGATATCCAAACCGGCAAACGAAGTTTTTGAAGCGATCGTTGATCCACACAAAATGAGCAATTATTTTATTGCTAAAAGTACAGGCAGAATGCAAGAAGGCAAAACCCTTACCTGGCATTTTCCTGAGTTTGAGCAAGGAACCCCGGTTCGCGTGGGGAAAATTGAAGCGGAAAAGTATATTTCCTATTACTGGGATGGTCAGGATGGTAAAGAACATTTGGTTGAAATAACTCTTGAGTCGAAAGATAAAAGGTCAACTCTGGTTAGGGTTACTGAAAAAGGCGGAACTAACGAAGAAGACAGCATCAAATGGCTTAAAGGCAATACAGAAGGATGGGCAAACTTCCTTGCATGCTTAAAAGCATATCTGGAATATGGAATTAACCTTAGAAAAGGAGCATTTGATTATATGAAAAGCTAAGGTTAACACAATTTTTCTTTTAAATTAGTTACCTAATAAAGGCGTATTAATCAACCAATAATGTAACTTTATAAAACAAATCTTAATAAAATTATGGAAACAAAAACAGCAAGCACCAGAACAGAAGGATTACTAACATTATTTGATATGCAGACCACTTTCTTTGAACGGGCAATTGAAGGGATCTCTGAAAAAGACACATACAATCGCTTAAATACCAAAGCAAACCACATTGCATGGCTCACCGGGTCTCTGGTGCAACAGCGGTATATGATGGCAACAGAAACGAATCCCGGACTGAAACAGACCGGCGAGGAGCTATTCAAAGATAATAAAGGAATTCAGGAGAACGTTAAATATCCCACTACTGATGAATATTTGGCAGATTGGAAAAAAATCAGCCCAATAGCCAGGGAAGCTCTTATGAACATTGACGATAAAAAACTAGATAGTGAAATTGAGATGGGTTCCATGAAAATGACTTACTATGAACTGATAGCTTTTACAATTTACCGTGAAGCAAGCATCATAGGTCAGATCGCCTTATGGCGCAGGTTGCTGGATTATCCGGCTTTAAGGTATGATTAATCATTAAATAAATCCTTAAGAACATGAACTTTTCAATCAATATAAGAGAACAAAAAAATTACCGTAGAACGGGAGTTTGCTGCGCCGTTAGAGGCCGTTTGGGCAGCGTGGACAGAGAGTGAAATTCTTGACAAATGGTGGGCGCCAAAACCCTGGCAGGCAAGAACAAAAACCATGAATTTTAAAGAGGGCGGATATTGGCTATATGCTATGGTTGGCCCGAATGGTAAAGAACATTGGGCCAGATTTGATTTTAACTCAATTGTACCTTTAGTAAGTTATTCAGGCAAGGATGCCTTCTGTGATGAAAATGGAAACATTAATCAGGAACTGGCGGGGTCGTTGTGGTCAACTAAATTCTCCGAAATGCCTGGTAAAACAGTAGTGTTTATTGAATTATCGTTCCAAAAAGGTGCTGATTTAGAACAGATGATTGAAATGGGCTTTAAAGAAGGATTTACAAAGGCATTAGACAATTTGGATGCGTTGCTGAACGATAGGTAAGATTCTATTTTATGCAGACTTTACTATAAATAGGATAATTATTAGGGTTTCTTCGACGATCAAAGCACAAATAGAATGTTTATTAAGTAAACTGTTCTGGTTTTCATGGCATGATCCACTAATTGAAAAGGAATTATTTAAAAGATTGACAAAGAGAGCCTCGCTTTTAAAAGAAACCCGCCTCACTTTTAACGATTAGAGTAATTAAAATTGCTTTAATCTAAATTTACCTTATTTAAGCATAAGTGGCTAATTTACTACTCATCAAACAATAAAGGCTCGTAAGTTTCTCACTTACAAGCCCTTGTAAACCAACCAAAGTAGCCCGTAGGGGAATCGAACCCCTGTTTCCAGGATGAAAACCTGGCGTCCTCACCCCTAGACGAACGGGCCTTCAATAAAAAAATTGACTGCTTTTAAAGCAGCCAATTTTAGGTAGCGGGAGCCAGACTCGAACTGACGACCTTCGGGTTATGAGCCCGACGAGCTACCAACTGCTCCATCCCGCACTCTGACAATCTTAAGCTTCAGAAAACGCCTCTGTATTGCTTTTAAATTGGACTGCAAAGATATATTTCGTTTCTTTGCAGTCCAAATAAATCTCAAAATAAATTTTAATGTTTCATAAAGCCGGATTCGTTAGTCTGATAGGGAAACCTAATGTTGGTAAATCTACCCTGATGAATGCCCTGGTTGGTGAAAAACTTTCCATTGTTACCCCAAAAGCACAAACTACCCGGCATCGTATTTTGGGTATTGTAAACGAAGATGATTACCAGATTGTGTTTTCTGATACTCCCGGAGTGATCAAACCGGTGTACGGAATGCAGGAATCGATGATGAGTTTTGTAAACGGATCATTAGTTGATGCTGACATTGTTCTTTTTGTGACCGATATTAATGAAAAATATGATGAGAATGATGTGCTGGAGAAGTTAGCTAAAACAAGTTCTCCGATTGCCGTCATCATTAACAAAATAGATAAATCCGGCGAAGAACTGGTTAAAGAGAAGATACTTTATTGGCAGGAAACCTTAAAACCACAGGCTGTTTTTGCGGTATCTGCTTTGCATGATCATAATGTTCCGGCAGTAATGCAGTTCATTATGGATAATCTGCCCGAACATCCGGCATATTATGATAAAGATACCTTAACAGATAAGAATGAGCGTTTTTTCGTTTCAGAGATCATCCGGGAAAAGATTTTCAAACTTTATGAAAAAGAAATCCCGTATAGTACAGAAATAATTATTACTGCTTTTAAGGATGAACCCAAAATTATCCGCATCAGTTCAGAAATAATTGTAGAACGCGATTCGCAAAAGAATATAATTATAGGTAAAGGCGGCGAAATGTTAAAGAAAGTGGGAACATACGCCCGTAAAGACATGGAAGAATTTTTACAGAAAAAGGTTTTCTTAGAAATGTTCGTAAAAGTTATTACCGACTGGCGTAATCGCAAGAATTATTTGAAACGTTTTGGGTATGAAGATTAGGGTAGTACGATTAAAAGAATAATGACAAAAGAATAAAGATTAATAGAATAAATTATAGAGTAAATAGGCAACTGTCTTTCATCCTTGTTCTTTAATCTTTTATCCAATAAAAATATGAGTAACATAGTAGCAATAGTTGGCCGGCCTAATGTTGGGAAATCAACCTTATACAATCGTTTAACGGAAACACGTAAAGCCATTGTTGATGATTATAGCGGCGTAACCCGCGACAGGCATTATG
This sequence comes from Daejeonella sp., assembly GCA_049660965.1. Taxonomy (GTDB): domain Bacteria; phylum Bacteroidota; class Bacteroidia; order Sphingobacteriales; family Sphingobacteriaceae; genus Daejeonella. The sequence continues at coordinate 5,670 of JBASZP010000155.1, forward strand.
GTATTGCCGAGTGGATTGGGAAGAATTTTACCGTAATTGATACCGGTGGTTATGTTGCGCACTCCGAAGATGTGTTTGAAGCCGCCATACGCGAGCAGGTAATTATAGCCATTGAAGAAGCTACCGTAATTTTATTTATGGTTGATGTGGTTACCGGCGTAACAGATCTGGATGATGATATTGCAAAATTACTTCGCAGAAGCAAAAAACCGGTTTTTGTGGTGGTTAATAAAGTAGATAATAATCAGCGAATAACTGATGCCAGTATATTTTACAGTTTAGGTTTAGGCGAAATATACCCGCTTTCATCCATGTCCGGCTCGGGTACCGGCGAATTGCTGGATGAAATAGTTAAACATTTTGAACCTGAACAGGAAGAAGGAAACACGTTACCAAAATATGCTATTGTTGGCCGCCCGAATGTAGGGAAATCTTCATTAATTAATGCCTTAATAGGTCGTGAAAGAAATATTGTAACTCCTATTGCAGGCACTACCCGCGACTCTATTCATATCCATTATAATCAGTTTGGGCATGAATTTATGCTAATTGATACGGCCGGATTACGTAAAAAAACCAAGGTTAAGGAAAATATTGAGTTTTATTCAGTTATGCGTACTATTAAAGCTCTGGAAGAAGCTGATGTGGTAATATTAATGATAGATGCTGTTGAAGGCATTGAATCTCAGGATATTAACATTTTCCATTTAGCCGAAAAAAACAAAAAAGGAATAGTTATTCTGGTTAATAAGTGGGATTTAATTGAAAAGAATACTAAAACGACTAAAGTTTTCGAAGAACAGATCCGCGATAAAATTGCCCCTTTTACAGATGTGCCTATTGTGTTTACTTCTGTTATAGAGAAACAACGTATTTTTAAATCTTTGGAAGCAGCATCCAAGGTTTATGAAAATAAACTCAAGAAAATACCAACATCAAAACTTAATGATGTGATGTTACCTATTATAGAGAACTATCCTCCGCCGGCAATAAAAGGAAAATACGTAAAGGTTAAATATGCCACGCAAATTAACGCGTCATCGCCCATGTTTGCTTTCTTCTGTAATTTACCTCAATATATTAAAGAGCCTTACAAACGTTTTGTAGAAAATAAACTTCGGGAGAATTTTGATTTTGAAGGTGTTCCTATACAAATCTATTTCAGACAAAAATAATTCCTAATTTCGTTCAACAAATAAACTCAACATGAAAAAATTAATTATCTTATCATTAGTAACTACTGCCACATTATTTTGCGCATGTAATAACAGTAAAACTAAAGCTGCAAAAGAACAACAAGATTCTGTTAGCGCTGATGCTGCAGCAGATTCAATGTTACGTGAAGCAATGAAAACCGATACATTAAATGCAGATACCCTAAAAAAGGATTCTGTAAAAGCTGATGGTACTGAAAAGAAGTAAATAAGTATTAGATTTATTTAAACTTCGTATCTCCTGATCTGATTATTGTCAAACTATTTATATAGTTATAATAACTATTTTTCCTTAACCCCTTATATCTAAAATTGGAAATTTGGATATAAAGGGTTTTTCTTATTTTAAGGTTTTGCCAGTTTTGTTTTATAAGAGATAATTATATTTAATTCACACTAAATTTGAGGCTTTTGGATAATATTCCGAATTTTGTACAAAATTTTTTGAACATGAAACGAACTACCGAACAGGATTCTAATTATAATGACCTTGAAAAAATGCCTGTTGCAGAAATACTTCAGGGCATAAATAACGAAGATCATTATGTTCCAAAAGCTGTAGCAAAGGTTATCCCACAAATTGAAACTTTGGTAAATGTTATTGTTAATAAGATGAAAAATGGGGGAAGATTGTTTTATATAGGCGCAGGCACAAGCGGGAGATTAGGTATTTTAGATGCTTCAGAATGCCCGCCAACTTATGGCGTACCTTTTGACTGGGTGGTTGGAATTATTGCCGGTGGCGATCAAGCGATTAGAAGAGCGGTAGAAAACGCAGAGGATGATACAGAACAGGCCTGGAAAGATCTCATGGAGTATCATATAAATTCAAAGGATGTATTAATTGGTATTGCCGCTTCGGGTACCACACCTTATGTAGGTGGCGGTTTACGTAAAGCTAATGAAAACGGACTGGAAACAGCCTGTATTGTTTGTAATGAAGGAAGTCCTGTTGCAAAAGAAGCCAAATATCCTATTGAAGTGGTAGTGGGGCCTGAATTTGTTACCGGTTCTACCCGCATGAAATCCGGAACAGCGCAAAAATTAGTATTGAATATGATCAGCACTACAGTAATGATACAATTGGGCAGGGTTAAAGGAAATAAAATGTTTGATATGCAACTTACAAATGATAAATTAGTAGACAGGGCAGTAAATATGGTTATTGAAGCTACCAAATTGGATCCGGAAACGGCAGAACAATTATTAAAAAAATATGGAAGTGTAAGGAAAGCGGTTGAAAATTATATCCACAGCAAATAATTGGAGTTCATTTTAATCTATTTTGTTATAACATACCTATAACTATAAACTCCTAAGTAATTAAATTTTTTATACCTAAATTTAGAAAAACTTTTATTTATGAAACGTCTGTCATTACAATCTGTTAAACATCTTTTAGAATCCGCATCAAAAGTTATAGCCCGTTTTCCTCTCGAAACATTATGCGCCTTATTGGCTACAGTAGTAGGCTGCCATATGGTTTCGAACGGTTATTCCCACTCTCATTATGATATACTGAGCATTGAAACACGCTTATTAATGGTTTCCAATCTCGGCTTGGTTTTATTTCTTTCTGTGTCACTTTTTGCCGAAAGCAAAGGTTGGAACGTTTACAAAAAGTTGGCGGCTCGTCTTGGAGTTCTGCTCATATTAATTTCTTTGTTTTTCACCTTAAGTCCTTACGAATACGAAAGTGATATATTAAAGTTTTTTCTCTTATCCGCTGTTTTTCATCTAATGGTATCTTTTGCACCTTTTACTGGTAAAGATAGAATAGAAGGTTTCTGGCAATATAATAAAATTCTGTTCCTGCGTATTTTGTCTGCAGGACTCTATTCCGGAGTACTTTATGCCGGTTTAGCCGTGGCGCTGCTTTCTATTGAGCATTTATTTGGAATTAATGTCGATGGGAAACTCTATAGCTATTTAGGGATAATTATCATCTGTCTGTTTAATACCCTATTCTTTTTAGCCGGTGTACCTCATTTATCCGATGAGTTAGAAACAGTACATAATTACCCTAAAGCCCTCAAAATATTTACACAATATGTTTTAATTCCGCTGGTTACTATTTATTCTATTATCCTTTTATTGTATTCCGTAAAAATTGGGTTTCAGTGGCATTTACCAAAAGGATGGGTTTCGGTATTAATCCTGGCTTATTCAGTATTAGGTATATTCTCCCTGTTATTAATTCATCCAATCCGCTCCAATCCCGAAAATAAATGGATGAGGTTTTTCTCCAGATATTTTTATATCGCATTAGTGCCTTTACTGGTTTTATTCTGGCTGGCTATTTATAAACGTGTAAATGATTATGGAGTAACCGAAGAACGATATATATTAATTGTTGCAGCAATCTGGTTAAGTTTTATCAGTATATGGAATTTAGTTACATCGGGGAATAATATTAAGGTAATCCCTATATCCTTAGCGGTCATATTCGCATTAACCATATTCGGGCCGCAAAGCGCTTTTAACATTTCAAAAATCAGCCAGGTAAATCGTTTAAAAAAGCTTATAAAAGAGGGTAAAAGAGACGAAGTATATGATATAGTTTCTTATTTGGGTAAAAAGCATGGAGTTTCATCATTACAACCTTTTGTTAAAACCGATATAGAAAAACTTAAATTGCAATTTAAGAATGAGCCCGACTCTTCTTATTATAAAACTGAAGAAGCAAGAGTTAATGACGAGGTATTAGATACCCTGAAAAAATTAATTACCGTTAAAGGTAAAAGCATTAATAAAAAGTATGACTATCACACTTTTACGGCTGAATATGAAAACATGATTGCAGAAGAGCCTTCAGAATATGTGATTAATGATTTAAGCAGGAATATTAATTTTATTTATGAACCTCTTCACTTAACTGTAAATCCATACTCTAATGGCGAAAGAGAAACAGAAGAAACTAAAATTTTACGCGACGAATTTATTTTTATAAAAATAGAAAACGATTCATTGCAAATAGATTTAAAGGAGTTTACCAAAGGTTTACTAAAAAAACATGCTAAAAAACAAGAAGAGATTATATTACCAAGAAATCAAATGCGTGTAGAGAGAACACTTAAAGAATGGGATATTGTTATTTTATTTGATCAGATCTCTTTTGGAGAAAATATAAATTATTATGATTTCACACTTCTTCTTAATAAAAAGAAATAGAACAACTCATGTTTTTCTCCATTTATAAAATCCTAAAGCTGGCAACTATTGAATAATTCCTTTTAAAAGGAAATAGATCATTAAAATTATAGAAAAAATTCAGGCTGTTCAAAAAATTTACGCTTTATATACCTGCATAAAGCCAAATAAAATTTTTAAATAATTCATTTTCACATTTTAATATTTAACTCAGTTTATGAAAAAACCTGTCCTGTTATATCATAATTAAGGTTTTTTGCAGTCTAATAAACTTTTTAAAACCAATTTTTAAGACTAAAAAAATATTTTAAAAATAATTTGTTTGTTAAAACATTATTTGTCTATATTTGTTGTGCCCTCCCAAAGGGCATGTTTTTCATAGGTAGATGTAGGGTCGAATACTAGTTATTCGACCCTTTTTTGTTTAATTTAGAAAAATCATGAAAAATAGAAAAATTGTTATTGCAGTTACCGGGGCCAGCGGTTCAGTTTACGCTAAGGTTTTATTTGATAAACTGGTTAAACTTCAGGATCAGATTGTGGAAATTGGAGTGGTCATGTCTGATAATGCAAAAGATGTGTGGAAGTTTGAGTTACAAAATGAAGATTATAAAGATTACAATTTTAAATTCTACACTAAAAATGATTTTACAGCCCCCTTCGCTTCGGGTTCCGCCCGTTTTGATACCTTAATTATTTGCCCCTGCTCTATGGGGACATTAGGCAGAATTGCAGCGGGTATTTCAAATGACCTGATAACCCGTGCAGCTGATGTCATGTTAAAAGAACGCCGTAAACTTATTTTGGTCGTCAGAGATTCTCCGCTTAATCTCATTCATATTCATAATATGAAAACCGTTACCGAGGCAGGAGGAATAATTTGCCCGGCAAGCCCGTCTTTTTATAGTTTACCTGAAACAATAGAAGAAGTAGCGCTAACTGTAGTAAACAGAGTAATAGACCTCGCCGGATTTACGGATGAATCTTACCGCTGGGGTAATGAGAATATAGTTTTTTAAACCGTGATTTTAATAAAACCTGTAAGTCTTTAACTCAAAACCGGGCCAACCAGCTAAGTTTAAACTTGGTTTATTATCTTTACGCCTTAAATGATGAATAAAAAGGTCGCGTTTTATACATTAGGCTGTAAACTTAATTACTCAGAAACATCTGCAATTGGCAGGCAGTTTAGTAATGCGGGTTTTACAATAGTATCATTTACAGAGCAGGCTGATATCTATGTGATAAACACCTGTTCGGTAACAGAAAATGCCGATAAAAAATGCCGTAAAGTGGTTAGCGAAGCACTGAAGAATTCTCCAAATGCCTACATTACCATTGTTGGTTGTTATGCACAACTCAAACCGGAAGAAATTTCTAACATTCCTGGTGTAGATATGGTTCTGGGTGCAGCAGAAAAGTTTCAGTTAATAGATCACATTACAGATCTGACCAAAGAATCCAAAACACAAGTTTATAACCAGCCGATTTCAGAAACCAATCAATTTATTCCTTCCTACTCATTTGGCGACAGAACACGTACTTTTTTGAAAGTGCAGGATGGTTGTGATTATTCCTGTACGTTTTGTACCATTCCCTTAGCCCGTGGTTACAGCAGAAGCGATACGATTGAAAGTGTATTAAACCAGGTAAATGAAATAGCCACTTCAGGAGTTAAAGAAATTGTGCTGACAGGTGTTAACCTGGGCGATTTTGGAATTAGGAATGGAAACCGGGAAGATAAATTTTTAGACCTTGTAAAAGCATTGGACCAGGTGAACGGAATAGAAAGAATCCGCATTTCATCTATTGAACCCAATTTACTAACCAATGAGATCATCGGATTTGTAGCACAATCTAAACTATTTGTACCTCATTTTCATATCCCTTTACAATCCGGCTCTAATAAGATTCTGGGTTTAATGCGAAGAAGATACCGGCGTGAATTATACGCTGAACGCGTTTCAAAAATTAAAGAACTAATGCCCGATTGCTGTATAGGTGTGGATGTAATTGTAGGTTTCCCCGGCGAAACACGTGAAGATTTCCTGGATACTTATCAATTTTTAAATGACCTGGATATTTCTTACCTGCATATATTTACCTATTCCGAAAGGGAAAACACACCCGCGGCAGAAATGCCAGATCTTGTTCCGGGTTCTAAACGTGCTGACAGAAGTAAAATGCTTCATATACTTTCTGAAAAGAAACGCCGTTCCTTCTACCAAAGTCAACTGGGTAAGTTTACACAAATACTTTTCGAGGCAGATCATAAAAATGGCTATATGCATGGATTTAGTCCTAATTATGTAAAAGTTAAAACCCCTTATGACCCCTTATTAGTTAACGAAATAATCCCGGTTCAGTTAAGCTCCGTTTCACCTGATGGTGATATGGAAATTATTCAAACTGCCGACGTTCTAACCCATTCCAATTAAAATATAAACTATGTTTCCTACCATAACCCATTTAATAGAATATCTTACCGGTTATACCATTCCTCTTCCCATCCAAACCTTTGGCTTTTTTGTGGCTTTAGCTTTTATGGCAGGTTATTGGGCCTTTAGCCAGGAGTTTAAACGAAAGGAAAAACAGGGGCTGGTTTTACCTTTTACCAGAACTATTACTATTGGTAAACCCGCTACTCTTACAGAATTAGTTTTAAACGGAATTTTTGGTTTTGCAGTAGGGTATAAATTAATATACGGAATAGTAAACTACCAGGCATTTGTTGCCGATCCGCAGGGTTCTATTCTTTCTGCAAAAGGCAATATTATTGGAGGCTTGCTTTTAGCCGCCTTATTTATTTACTGGGCTTACGCCGAAAAAAACAAACAGAAACTGCCCAAACCTAAAACAGTGCAGGAAACAGTACATCCCTACCAGTTAATGGGAACCTTAATTATGTGGGCCGCTGTTTGGGGTTTTTTAGGGGCCAAAATTTTTGATAACCTGGAATATTGGGACCGGTTTATAAAAGACCCCGTTGACGCGTTACTATCATTTAGCGGATTAACGTTTTATGGGGGTTTAATCTGCGGTGGCGCAGCAGTAATTTATCATGCCAATAAATATGGCATTAAATGGGTGCACATGCTTGATATTGGCGCACCCGGAATGATGTTAGCCTATGGTGTGGGCAGAATAGGCTGTCACATGTCTGGCGATGGGGATTGGGGAATAGAAAACGTAGCGTCAAAACCAGGCTGGCTAAGCTGGGCGCCCGATTGGGTCTGGTCCTTCAAATACACTCATAATGTAGTGCATGAAGGAGTTCGCATACCCGGCTGTGCGGGCGATTATTGCACTGAACTCCCTGTTGCTGTTTTCCCCACACCATTTTATGAAGCGGTTATCTGTCTTTTACTCTTCGCTTTTCTGTGGTCTGTACGGCATAAAATAAAAATACCAGGTTTAATGTGGTCCGTTTATTTAATATTAAATGGTTTAGAGCGCTTTTTTATTGAATTAATACGTGTAAACTCTAAATACCATGCCTTTGGCTTAAGCTTTACTCAGGCAGAATTAATTTCACTTACGCTTGTTGTATTAGGTATAGCAGGCGTATTCTGGTCTGTTCAGCATGCCCGGAAACATCCCGAAACAGTTCCCCTCAGCTAATGGATCTATCAGGCCTTGTTTCATCCGTTATTCAGCTAACAAAAGAAGTTGGTGAGTTTATCCGCGGGGAAGCGCTGGTATTTAACCGGAATGCTATTGAATATAAAGGCCTCAATGACCTGGTTTCTTACGTAGATAAAACAGCCGAAGAGAAACTCGTTACAGGTCTGTCCGCCTTACTGCCCCAATCAGGATTTATTACGGAAGAAAAAACAATAAACAAAACAGGCAAAGTTTACAACTGGGTGATCGATCCGCTTGACGGAACAACCAATTTTATACACGGTATTCCCACCTTTTCTGTCAGCATTGCTTTAAAACAGTATAATGAACTGGTTTTAGGGGTAGTATATGAAATTAACCGCGATGAATGCTTTTCGGCCATTAAAAACGGCGGGGCTTTTTTAAACGGCAAACCAGTTTCAGTTTCCAAAGCATTAAAAATTGAAAACACCTTGCTTGCAACAGGTTTCCCTTATTACGATTTTGAAAAACAGGAACCCTATTTAAAAGTTTTCCGTGAGCTGATGCAAAGCTGCCACGGTTTGCGCCGGATAGGGTCCGCCGCTGTGGATATGGCCTATGTCGCGGCCGGCCGGTTCGACGGGTTTTTTGAATACAATTTAAATGAATGGGATGTTGCCGCGGGTATCGTCCTAATAAGGGAAGCTGGCGGAGAGGTATATGATTTTTCCGGCGGAAAGGAAAGTATAGCCAAACGCGAAGTAGTGGCCACTAACGGAAAAATTACCGGTGAAATACTGGCTATTCTTCAGAAGCATTTTATCAACCTTTCCTAAAAAATCATTTTCGTTTTTGTCTGCCCTCTCTGGTTTAGGCCTTCCTAAGGAGGACTTAATCCTAAAAGAAAATAGAGGACTGCGTCCGGCAATAGAGAATATCCTTTGTTCTGATGTTCGGCAGGGCATCCCAGCTAAACTAATGTATTAGAAATTTGATCATTAAGTTCGCCATGCCTTTCAGAACATAGCAAACAGCGGAATAATATATTTTAAAATTGTGCTTAATTTGCCGCCCTTCGACTTCCTCAGGATGACAAATTAAGGGATTTAAGCGATCCTGCGGAACACCCTTTGTCCCCGCAGGGTTTCCCGGAGAGAACCCTGCGTTTGCATTACCTTTACCACATTTCATAAGCGCAGGTTTCTCTGCGAGAGAGAACCTGCCCGGACATAATAATTATAACTAAAAAGAGGCTGTCTCAAAAGTAAAATCTAAAAAGCAAAGACATCATTTAATTTGGTGTACAATTCAAATGATAATAATTTAATGAAAAAGACCAATTTCTTATAAAGAATATCGGCCTTTTTTATT
>JBASZP010000156.1:0-3600 GCA_049660965.1 Daejeonella sp.
CTCTAAAGAACTTTCCGTCGTGTTTAGGGGCATTTTTTAGCGCATCGGCTGTACTTAAATCGTTTTTAACTTCGTCATTTCTTAATACATTTACTTCATCGGTCATATAAATTAGTGGTTCTACCCCATCGGTATCCAGTTCATTTAATTTATCCATAAATGTTAAAATATTAGTCATATCTTTTTGAAGGGAAAGTTTCTCTGTTTCATTTACTTCCAGCCTTGCTAAATGGGCTATTTTATCAATGGTTTCAAGCTCTATTTTCATACTTTTTAAATTGCTGGTCTATAATTGCAAATACCTTTTCGCGTAAAGCATCCGTATCATCAATAGTTAAATGCCCTGTTTCAATGGGTTTATGTACATAAATATCACACACACCAGGACGGCTTCCGTATTTACGGCCATCATCCCACATCATTTTCCAGTTATTATGAAAAGTAACCGGTAAAATAGGGATGTTATTTTCGATAGCCAATCTGAACGGCCCGTTTTTAAAAGGATACAGAACAGGCGGATACTCATCAGAAATTAAACCTTCGGGGAAAATAACCAGACTTACTCCTTGTTTTAAATATTCTTCGGCCCGTTTAAAAGCCCTGAATGACGACATTTTACTTTCCCTGTTCACAGGTATATCAATGGTTTCAAAATAAATACGGGTTACAAAGTTCTTCAATAATTCATCTTTTCCTAAGAAGATATAATTACGTTTAATTAATAGCACGGCACTATTAATATCCAGGTTAGAGGTATGATTAGGGCAGATAATATACGTTTTAGACCAGTCAATAGACTCTTCAAAATGATAACGGTTAATAATTCCGCCAATAGAAGAACTCAGGAAAACAAATATTCTTCTTAAACGGTTAAGTGCAGTTAAATTGGCAGGTTTTCGGGAGAAAAGATAGATGAACGGATAGAGCAATATGAAAAAAAATGCAACCAAACTTAAATAGTAATAACGATGCGCTGTTTTCAGTACTCTTTTCATGTGCATCAAAAATAGAAAAAATACTTACTTTAGCCACTTATGGAAACGGTTGTTAGTGGTATACGAAGTACCGGTAAATTACATTTAGGAAACTATTACGGGGCAGTAAAGAATTTTGTGCAAATGCAGCATGAATTTAACTGTTTTTTCTTTATAGCTGATTATCATTCTTTAACTACGCATCCAACCCCTCAGGACTTACATGCCAATGTAAAACAGGTCTTGGTAGAATATTTAGCGGCCGGTATTGATCCGGAAAAAGCAACTATATACTTGCAGTCTGATCTTCCTGAAATTGCCGAACTTTATTTATACCTTAACATGAATGCCTATGTTGGCGAACTGGAAAGAAGTACTTCGTTTAAAGATAAAATAAGAACACAGCCGGAAAATGTAAACGCGGGTTTACTTACTTACCCGGTATTAATGGCTGCGGATATTTTAATTCATAAAGCTACAAAGGTACCGGTTGGTAAAGATCAGGAACAGCATTTAGAAATGGCCAGAACATTCGGTAACCGCTTTAACCGATTGTATCAAACTGAGTATTTCCCCGAACCTTATGCTTTTAATTTTGCTAAAAGTCTGGTAAAAATCCCGGGTTTGGATGGCAAAGGAAAAATGGGAAAATCGGAAGGGGAAGCAAATGCGGTTTATTTATCGGATGAACCAGAAATAATCCGTAAAAAGGTGATGCGGGCAGTTACTGATACCGGACCAACACAGGAAAACCAGCCTAAACCCGAAGCTATACAAAACTTGTTTGATTTAATGAAAGTAGTTTCTGCTGCTGATACTTATACTCATTTTGAAAATCTGTACAATAGCTGCCATATACGTTATGGAGATTTTAAAAAGCAATTAGCCGAAGATATGATTATAGTTACTGAACCCATGCGGGAAAAGATTACTGATATTTCACAAAACCAATCTTATTTACAAAAGGTTGCGAAGCTTGGTGCTTTAAAAGCCTGCGAAAGCGCTTCAAAAACAATAAAAGAGATTAGGGAAATTATCGGGTTCAAAAGCTTTTGAACAGATTGAATAAGATTAAGAATTAAGCACAACGAACATAAAAATTAAAAACTAGTTATATTTTCAATTCCGCTTTGCGCCTGGCGCCTGGCGATTAACCTAAAAGTATGCATATTGCTATAGTTGGTAACATTGGTGCCGGAAAAACTACACTCACAGAGTTATTGGCTAAACATCTTGGACATGAACCCCAGTATGAAGCGGTTGACCATAACCCTTATCTGGAAGATTTTTACAGTGATATGAAACGCTGGAGCTTTAACCTTCAGATCTATTTTTTAAATAACCGTTTCCAGCAGATCTTAGAAATTCAAAAAAACAAGGCTAATATCATTCAGGATCGTACAATTTATGAAGACGCTTATATTTTTGCAGAGAACCTGCACGATATGGGTTTGATGACCACCCGTGATTATGAGAATTACCGTTCAATTTTTGATAATATTACCTCTTTTATAAAACCACCGGATCTGTTAATTTACCTGAAAGCATCCGTACCCACCTTAGTGAATAATATTCAACGCAGGGGGAGAGAATATGAAGCCGGAATACGCCTGGATTATTTATCTAAACTAAATGAGAAATACAAAAAATGGATAGATAATTATAAAGAGGGTAAATTATTGGTTTTAGATAAAGATAAACTTGATTTTGCAAATAAACCAGAGGATCTGGGTTTTGTAATAGAACGCATTGAACGCGAAATAAACGGCTTGTTTTAAAGTATTAAACCTACAAAGGACCTTCTGACAATGAATTTACTGTATTTAAACCCTCTACAACCTTAAAACAATAAACTTTCCAACAGTAAAGAATTAATGAATAACATTTTAGGAATTATACCTGCACGTTTTGCTTCTACCCGGTTTCCAGGTAAACCTTTAATTGATATTGCCGGAAAAAGTATGATCCAACGGGTTTATGAACAGGCAAAAAAAACAAAAAGTTTAAGCAAAGTCATCGTTGCAACAGATGACCAGCGAATAGTTGATCATGTATTAAGTTTTGGCGGTGAAGTTATCATGACTTCAGCTCAGCACCAAAGTGGTACAGACCGTTGTGCGGAAATAGCAGAAAAACACCCCGGCTTTGATATCTTCATTAATATCCAAGGCGATGAACCTTTGATAAACCCTGAGCAAATTGATCTGCTTGGTAAATGTTTTAATGAGCCCGAAGTTCAGCTGGCCACATTAATTAAAAAAATAAATACAACAGAAGAATTAAACAATCCTAATACCCCCAAAGTAATTGTAAATAATCATAAACAAGCCATTTATTTCAGCCGTACACCTATCCCATTTTTAAGAGGAATAGAGAATGCAGAATGGCTAAAACACCAGGAATATTTTAAACATATTGGTATTTATGCTTATCGTTCAAAAACCTTATCTGCTATTACAAAATTACCTGTATCCAATCTTGAGAAAGCCGAGAGTTTGGAACAACTCCGCTGGATTGAAAACGGCTTCGTAATACAAACTGCCCTCACAACTATAGAAAGTCAGGCTATTGACACACCGGAAGATGTTGAGAAAATACTGCAACAATTAAAAAATAACTAAAATAA
>JBASZP010000157.1:0-1813 GCA_049660965.1 Daejeonella sp.
AAATCTCACACCGGTTAAGCAACTCCCAAATTAGTAGATGGCACTAACAACAATACAAAAAGTTGAACACTTAAGAATTGATTTTCAGAAATGATTTTTAAAATTACAGTACGTATAATATCATAAATACAAGAGTTGTGCGTCATTTTAAACTAACATCAAATGAAACAATTAACTTTTACAAGCCTACTTCTACTTGTTTTGACAGTAGGTTTTGCACAGGTAAATCCAAAAAGAATTGCCCTCGTAGTTGGAGTATCAAACTATGAGAACGCAGGAAAATTACAAAATACATTGAATGACGCTAATGACATGAGTACTAAACTTGAACTTCTCGGTTATAGTGTTGTAAAGATACTTGATGCCGAAATAAAGGAAATGACTAAAAAAATAGACAGCATTACAAAAGCAATTAAAAAAGAAGACATTTTCTTATTCTACTTCTCAGGTCATGGTGCAGAGTATAATGGGGACAATTATCTCTTTTTAAAAAACTCAAATCCAACCTCCCCGACAGACATGCCATATGAAACTTATCCGTTGGGGAAATTGATAGGAAAAATCGACTATTACAATATTAAGACAAACATAATATTACTAGATGCATGTAGAAGCAACCCATTTGTAAAAGCTTGGAATAAAAATGGAATTGTAAAAGAGGGATTGGCTAACGTAGATGCACCAAGTGGCACTTTCATTGGCTTTGCTGCTTCTCCGGGTAAAACTGCGTCAGATGGACAAAGAAAAAATGGCACCTACACAGAGGCAATACTTAAGTTTATAGAAACAAAAAATATAACCATTGACCAACTTTTCAATAAAGTCAATAAAGAAGTTAGAACGGAATCAAAGGGACAACAAATTCCTTTTAAAAATAGTTCTTTGGAGGATGACTTTTATTTCTCTATAGATAATAATTTCTCTAAAACATCAGTAATTGAACAAAATGAGAGTAATGCTCCTTTTATTACAGCTCAGTTAAACCGTCCAAAGTTTCCAATGCCAAGTATAATGAAAGGTTATCATAACGAAACATTAAACTCATTTGCACTTGCGACAATAAACAAGACAACATTTGACAAAAAGGAATTTATTGAATTATCATTAAAATTATTGGGGGATATCATTTGGGATAAAACAACTCCGATTTATGTTGAAATTGTACAAAGGAAAACTCCTACATCTGTATACATGGTATATGGAGAACAATTTCAACCATCAAGTAAAAACGTCAACATAAAGATTGCTTCATCTTTTGAAAGTGGTGAATATGAGTTGACTTTGGGTTTCTATTTAATAAACGAACTAAACCAAGAGTATCCAGCTTTTTATAGTAAGAAATTTAAAATCAATATTCTCTAAAAACGAACGCACAACAAAAGGTTTGCCGCAAGGCTGGCGGACGTAATGACAATCAGCAGTTGCACTACTATCAGCTAATATCGGGCTTGACCGAATTCTATTTGGCTTTTAGGTGTTAACTTCAACATCAGTTTTTTAATCGGCTTCAGTTGCCCCCAACTAGTAGTAGTTTATTAATAACCATAAAATAAAACCACTCAGCGTACGGCTTTGCCTACGCTGTTCTTTGTTGTAGCTTTTAGCTATCATAATCCATTTTATAATCTTTTAAATAAATTGTAATATCGTTTTACAAACCGTGGGTGGTTATGGCTGACTGAGCAGAGATATTAAGACGTAAACTGATTTGCAATTTATTTTTCGCACTTCGCCAACACCCCGTTAACAGGCTGTTTTTTTAAAATTCAAAACTGTATTTTTAGTGCCTTAACTGGTCAGATAATTCTAAACT
>JBASZP010000158.1:0-3717 GCA_049660965.1 Daejeonella sp.
CATTGTATTAAACGCTAAGCCGACAGACAAAATAAAAGGTGCTGGCTCCATAATAAATTTAAACGAAAAATACGTTGCCCTTGGTGAACTAAAGGGAGGTATTGACCCCGCCGGTGCAGACGAACATTGGAAGACTGCAAATACTGCATTAATCAGAATAAGAAAAGCATTTACAAAAATAAATCTGACACCAAAGACATTTTTTATCGGTGCCGCTATTGAAAAAAGCATGGCGACAGAAATCTTTGATGAGTTGCAATCTGGCGTCTTGACAAGTGCCGCAAATCTTTCTAACGACAAACAATTATCAGAAATCGCCAAGTGGGTAATAGACTTGTAGCAGGCGACAAAGAAGCCCATGCTGCCAACAAATGTATTGCCAAAATGCAGGCTGACGGAAGCTGTGTTTCAACTGTGGTAACTCTGTTGGGCTGCATATCCAGCTTGACCTTATCTATTTAGCTATGTGCATATCATCATCTTTTTTATCTTTACTCAGCAGCAGTAAGCCGGGGCGGACGGAATTCTATTTCCTGCACTTCGGCAATACCTGTTCGTTGCCTGCAAGCGTAAAATGACAATCCAAAATTGAAAAATATAGTTCCAAATATTAGATTAATTTATGCTTGTGGACTAATTCCATTACTTGGTGGTTTGACAATTTTTCTCTTTTGGTGGGGTGGAAAATCATTGTATGCAATAAACTTAAGTTTTCTTGAGGATTTAGGATTAGGTTGGATTTTAATTTCATTTATGGTTGCCATTATTGGACTCATTGTTGGGATTTACAATCTTTTCAAGTTTAAAAAGCTACACTTTAAACAGACTTTATTTGGAATGCTATTTATTCCAATTAATATTCCAGTATTGAATTGGATTTTAGACAAACAAACAGAGATTGAAAATAGGACTTACCTAAAGGTTATCAATAATTCAAGCAAGGAAATAACAATAAAATTCTTTGATAAAGAAACAAATAAAATCGTTGGAGCTATTAGAAACAATCAAAGTATTGTCGACTATTACAGACCAATATTTTTAGGTGAATATGGCAGTATACCAGTATACGATTCACTTAAAATTATTGTTACTACTAATCAAACAATAGACACAATTCAACTTTCAGAATTTTATCCTGGAGATTGTAGGAAAATATATTTAGACAAAAAATTCGAGGCAAAAACGACTTTGTAATGAAGAACGCCAGCAGCCAACAAAAGGTTTGGCAATATTGGGGCTTGACTGAACGCAACATCAACATTTGTAATGCTATTTTCCTTTCGTCACTGGCTCGACAGAACTCGCCTCAACATTTGTAATCACAATCAACAACATCACTATATTTGGCTTCAGTTCAGGCGTGACAAAACGCAGTTGCCCCAACATCGCCAAGCCCTGAACGTTGGCTGTCAGGCTATGACAAACCTCAAAATATGTACGACCAAAAAAAAGTAGATGAATTTATTTTTCGTTCTGAGAATCTTGCAACAAGTATTGACAAAGACAAAGCATTTTTGATTATCTCACAAGAAATTGACACTTGTGAAGACAGATATTTAAACGAGTATATAACTGCATTAAATTTTGTACGTAACGACAAAACTCTTGACTGGATTGAAAAAAATATTCATCGTACAAACAACATTGGACTTAATTGGGGACACTTAGCTGCAAGTTCAAATTTGAGTTGGGACAAAGCAAACAAATGGCTAACAATTGGACGACCTTTGAGTTTGGTTGCATTAGATGGAATAATGTTTTGTACCACAGTTGGCGAAAGACTAAATCAATCTCTTTGGATGCGACAAATTCAACCAAAACTTGTTGACTATCCAAAACCAGAAGTAATTGCTAATAGACTTCAAGAATATCTACTTACAGACAATGTTCACAGAGTTAAAACAATTATTGATAAAATCATTGACAATATATTTGAAGTTTGACAGTAAGCCCGAACAGCCAACAAAAGGTTTGGCAATATTGGGGCTTGACGAATAAAGCCCAGCTTTAGTTCTTAATATTTAACTTTATCAAAAAGGCAGGCAGCAGTTCCGGGCGGCCGAATATAAAATTCCCCCAACTCACCGTAGTTTGTAAATAACTATAGAACTAAGCCCCCCTATGACGTAAATTATGAAGATTTTATCGACACTACTTTTAATAACAATGAATTTCACAGCTTACTGTCAAAAAAATATGACAGGGAAGTATTATCATAACTTTGGACATACATTACTATTGAACAGTGACAGTACATATGAATTCAAAACAGGTTTTGACTTGTCTTCTTCTTGGTCAAATGGTACTTGGACATTCAGGAAGGATACAATTTATCTTTTTAACAGACCAATATTTGACACACTTAAAATTGGACATAACAAAGACACACTTGTTCTTTCATCTGACCCTAAATCAAAGCACATAGACAGTATGTCTTATATTGCTACAGTCCTTTCTGGTGGTGGACAGAACAAGACACGGCATCCGAAAAAATTATTATTTAGAAAGAATACATTATTGATAATAGATGAAAATGGAAAAGTTGTAACCAAAGATTTGTACGACCCATTACGCCAAAAGTATTTCTCAAGCAAGTTTCGCAAATCAAAAAACTGACAAATATCCCCAACTCACCGTAGTTTGTAAATAACTATAGAATTAAGCCACTCAGCGTACGGCTTAGCCTACGCTGTTCTTTGTTGTAGCTTTAGCTACCATAATCCATTTTATAATCTTTCAAATAAATTGTAATATCGTTTTACAAACCGTAGGGTGGCTACTTCAGACTGAAGGGAGATTTAAAAGCATAATTTAAAAAGTCTAAAATGTATAAACTTACTAAAGAAAAGAATATTGGCCTGAGAATAGTAATAGGCATAGCTATTTTATTCGCCATCACACAAACACTAAAATTTTTTTTGAGAGAACCAAGCCTAAGTATAAATGATGAGTTAATCAAAACAGCTAACGAAATAAACAAACATGCTCCAATAGTAATTGATAGTGTAACTACTTTGGAAACAGTTACCGCATATCAGGGAAATACATTTCAATATAATTATACAATTCAGGTTGAAAAAACTGCTATCGACACAGTAGAATTAGCGAGATTGTCAAAAGAAAATTTTATTGAGATTTTGAACAAGAACCCCAAAGCCAATTATTTAAAAGAAAATAATATACAATTACAAGCAAACTATAAAGATAAAAATGGAGAAGTTATTTGTAATGTAGTCTTTTTGCCAAAAGAGTATAAAGAAAAGCAATAGTGACTGAATTCTTCTCCCAACCTTACCATTGTTTGCAAATAACCATAGAATTGCGCCACTCAGCCTACGGCTCCAACACCTTTAAGAAATACTCATAATGAACTTTACATGAAAGTTTAACCTCGGTTATGAGCCAGCAGGTTTCAAATACCAACACATCTCCAGGGTTTATTGTTTCCTGCCATTTTAGAAAATACTGGTCCTTTGAAAAATTGTCCATCTACTGGCCTTAAATCTCCATTTTACAACTGATAATGTCATTGCACTTTTGCCATGTCAATAATGACATAACAATTTAAAAATAGAAAATGGCCAATTTTAAAGTTCCGGGCAGAGAAGAAGTATCTGCAAACAATCAAGAAATTTTTGACAATCTTCAGAAAGGATTAGGTTTAGTGCCCAACCTGTATGCAGTAATGGCTCATTCAGACCACGCATTAGGCAACTA
>JBASZP010000159.1:0-2770 GCA_049660965.1 Daejeonella sp.
GCTTAACATAGTTAAAAAGTTTCCGGCAATTAAATAACGCAGCAAGAGGGGAGAGGCTAATGCAAGGGCTAAAATGATACCGGCTATGAGTTGTGCGGATAGTAACCTTTTTAAGGGTTGGTAGGAAGCATAGCTGAAATAATGAATACGGTTTGTTTTTTCTTTGGTAGAGAGATCTGACCATCGCCCCACCTGTAAGAACCATAAAACAGGCAAAACCAGCTGATGTGCCACTGATATGGGGGTAAATATTAAAGCAAGCATCCCCAACAGGTTAAGGAACCAAAACCATGTGGACCCTTTTCTGAAAAGCATGAGTAATTCTGTTTTTATAAAAGGAAGAATGCCATACGCCGCGGCAACAGGGGGCAGGGATAGGATCTTTATATCTTTATACGGAGTTGCTGTATCAGCAATCTCGGGGAATTTGCTTTTCTTTTTTGCCCGTACTCTTTCTTTTACATCAAAACGATGAAAAAACCTGGAGGCAATAAGAACCAGCAGGATGCCCAGACTCATCCATAGTATTCTGCTTACAATAAAGGCCGCTGACCATTGCACACCTTCAAACTGAAACGTTTTCGGCTTGTTTTTACTGCCAAATACAAAGCCCATGGAAACACCTTTTACATTTTTATCATAACGGGTTTTTACCTGTTCTTCCATTCCCTTCATCACATACTTAACACCAAAAGGGTCTAACAGGGATGATATCTCCGTGTTTTTTGCCATTTGCATATTAGTGAACAGAAGGTTACAAACCAAAAAGAAACCCAGGTATTGAAAGACAGGCCGTCTTCCTAAAAATACTTCTGCTATAATGGCCAGGGTAGAAATAAAGAATAAACAGGGCAGGGTAACCAGAAGATAAGGTAAAACATACTGGGATATCTCAAAGGAATAACCACGGGCCCGCATAAAGAAAAGGGCAATGCTCATTAAAAAGATAATAGTGGTCATACTGAGGAGCACTAAAAAATTACTTAGCGTTTTTGATAGTAAGTATTTGAAATTACTGACAGGTGTGGCGGCAATGATCATCCCTACTTCTGTTTCAATATCTTTTTTAACGCTGTTGTTCACCAGGAAAAAACCGATCAGTGAAAGAAAAGTACTGGTCAGCATGGCGGTAACACAGGCTATCCATGCTGAATTATAATCCCCTCGAAAATTTCCGACACGAACGGTATAATAACCGGCATCGGGGGCGGGTACAAAGGTATAGGCGATGTATAAACTAATGGCCAGGCTTACGAGGAAGGCATAACTGCGTGTCCGTTGCCGGTAATCTCCTTTAATTAAATTACTGAAGTATGGCATATTACCCCTTATTCTTAGTGAGGAACAAATAAGCATCTTCCAGTGATGCTGTGCATAATTCAGAGCCGGCGAGGGGGGTATCACTAATGTAACGGACTTTCAGTTTATCTCCCTGGCGGATGGTGTTTACCACCTGTTGTTTTGTTTTAAATTCAGTTAATGCGGCATTATCTAAAGTGATTTCAAATACCTTTCCTTTTACCTGTTCAATTACATCTGCCTGTGTTCCTTTTGTTAAAAGTGTACCGCTTTTCATAATAGCAACTTCATCGGCAATGGTTTCTATGTCCGATACAATATGTGAGGAAAGAATAATGATACAATCCTGGGCCAGGTCAGTAATTAAATTCCTGAATCTAACCCGCTCTTCGGGGTCGAGCCCTACGGTAGGTTCATCAAAAATTAATACTTTAGGGTCATTAAGCAGAACCTGTGCAATACCTATCCGCTGTTTCATACCGCCGGAGTAGGTACCGATAGGCATTTTCGCGGATGCGGTCAGGTTAACACCTTCCAGCAGCATTTCTATTCGTTTCTTTAAACCAGGGCCGCCTACGCCTTTCATGGCAGCAATGTATTCCAGGAATTCGTACGCGTTCAAATTATTATAGACTCCAAAATCCTGGGGGAGATAACCCAGTATTTTACGGATATAATCGGGGTCTTTCAGAAGGTCATGACCATTTAATGTCAATGTTCCCTCTGTTGGCTGACTGATGGTGGCAATGATCTTCATTAGGGTTGACTTACCCGCCCCATTAGGGCCTAATAAACCTAAAATACCTTTTTCAATAGTTACAGAAAAGTTTTGCAGGGCATACTTTTCCCTGTTATATTTTTTTGAGAGGTTTTGTATAGATAAACTCATACTAGTTTTATATGAGGTTTGTGCATAATAATATGTTGAGGTTTTTACTGATTAACTTGTTGCTATTTCTAACAAAGATGAAATAAAATAGCGATTTAATGGCCATTAAATAAATTCATCTCTTTGTTCTGTGCCATCACACAAATCAGGAGGAAATATTGAGGGATAAAATTGTATTGGTTGAGGTTTGTGAAGACGCAAACCTGGGAGAGTATTTTACTTTGAATTTATCTGTTTTCTCCATATAAAAGCACAGGTCATTGTGTAAACCTTTAATTCAATGTTCCAGGTGATCATGCGGTTTGGCAGATTAACTTTCAGCACCCATCCCGGATGTTTGTGAAGTTTAACACATTCTTTACAATTCATATCCGGAGCTTTATTGTATATCTTTAACTGCTCCTTTGCTAAGGATGACAACTGTTCGGCATAAGGGATATGTTTTTGCATATATTCTGTGCATGTTGCACAACTCCATCATTTTCATTTTTACAAGTATAAAACAAGAAGCTGAAAATCGGGAGAAAAAGTTATAAAAAGTAGACTAAATATTTGTCAATTATCAGTCTGCATATTATCTTT
>JBASZP010000160.1:0-1838 GCA_049660965.1 Daejeonella sp.
AAAAAAGTAGTTTGGGCAAATGGGTATGGTTATGCCGATAAGGAAAACAAAATTCCTTTTACCTCTATGACGATTATGAATATCGCTTCAATAAGTAAAACTTTTACAGGTTTCTGCATTATGAAAGCGGTTGAAGAAGGGAAAGTAACACTTGACGAAGACATTAATAGCTACTTGCCTTTTAAAGTAGTTAATCCAAATTTTCCCAACGAAAAAATTACATTAAGACATCTGGCAACACATACTTCAAGTATAACTGACCGTTCGCCAATTTATGCAAATAGTTATTATTATGGCGGTACTAAACCAGAACAATTGGGGCAATTCCTTAAAAGCTATTTTGTGGAAGGAGGCATACATTACTCAAAAGACAATTTCTTAAACGCAAAGCCAGCGACAAATAGAGAATACTCTAATATTGGTGCAGGATTGGCAGGATATATTGTAGAATTGAGAACGGGAAAAACGCTGAACGAGTATGCAAAAAAGCACATTTTTGAACCTTTGAAAATGCAAAATTCAGGGTGGGCATTAAATGAAATTGATATTACCAAACATACTAAACTTTATGAAAAAAAAGGTGACAGCATTGTGCCAATCCAATTATATGAAATGACAACATATCCAGACGGGGGTATTAGAACTTCGGTTGATGAATTATCTAAGTTTTTTATCAGTTTGCTGAATGAAGGCAAATATAAAAAGACAAGAGTTTTGAAAACGGAAACCGTAAAAGAAATGCTTCGTTTTCAATACACAGAAACAAGTAAGCCTGAAAATGTTAACATCAATAAACTTAACCAAGGTGTGTTTTGGGCTACAAAATTAGGAGCAACCCGAATTGGACATAATGGTTCTGACCCGGGTGTAAGAACATTTATGCTTTCTGACTTGAGTAAAGAATTTGCCGTAATTGTATTTTTTAATACCTCATTAGATGAAAAGAGTGAAGGCGTTTTTTTTGATATTTATGAGGAACTCTACAAATATGCCAAAACTTTAAAGGCGAAACAAATAACCAGCCGCTAACATTGTAACACAAATTGTAAATGTTAAAAAGAGCGATGCAAAAAAATGGCAGAGGAATTAAACACTAATTCATGCATAAATGAAACAAAGTAAAATTTGATTGTTCCGATACTAAACTTCGGAGTTGCTGATTAGTAAGTTGTCAAAGCAATTAAAAGAGAGAAATAAAATGAGAAATAGAAATGAATTATTAAGTACAATTTGGATTTTTGTTACTTTAAATTATTTGTACTGTGATTTAATAGGCCTTATGGACTCAACGCTTCTTAAGCAGTACTTAACAGGAAATGTAGACGGTTTAGTAATAAATGAAAGATTTTTACTTTATGCTGGTGTTTTAATGGAAATTCCAATAGCTATGGTTTTGCTTTCTAAGCTATTACCAAAAAAGGCAAATGCCTGGACGAATATTATTGCAGCTACTATAAAAACTATTGTTATGATTGTCACATTTTTTATGGGCTCCGTAACGAAGTACTACTTACTTTTCGCAGTAATTGAAATTTCAACTACCATTTTTATTATCTTTTATTGCATTAATTGGCTAGGTAAAAAAGAAGAATTGCTTAACGCCTGTTAAGCAGTTTTTTTCTAATTCTGCTTAAAGATTCCGGCTTGACACCAATGTATGTTGCAATGTCATACTGAGGAACTCTTTGAAATATATCGGGTCGGGTATTTACTAAATTTAAATAGCGTTGTTCTGGTTTGTCGGTAATATAAGAAGTCATTTGATTTTGTTGTTCCATAAAAACAGTTTCCATTATTTGGCGGGAAATTGTTTCAAAGCGTGGAAATTGTTTAAATAG
>JBASZP010000161.1:0-1646 GCA_049660965.1 Daejeonella sp.
TTTGTAAATATTATCATCATATATTTCAGCATTGCCTGCCAAAAAAGCATATGTCCCGAACTGTCTCTTTGGGTTATAATAAATAACAAAGCGGTTATTGTTAATAAACAGAGCGGTATCCAAATTAAGACATACGGTATCTCTTTTGTACAATTCTTTTCTTTTTGTATCCGTATATATTTCACCGGCAAAACAATTGTTTTTCTTGCTTACTAAGTATAAATTATTATCACCCAATTCCTTAACATCTAACATAAAATCATAATAAGTACCTGCCCATGGATTATAAGGTACTTTATCACTTATACCTAAAATTTCTCTGGAATACCTGTTGCCTATCTTAGTGCCTTTTTCTGTCATAAAGTACAAATCAGAATCTGTATACTTTGGGTTTTTGTAGGCCATAAATTTAAGATTTTCATCTGTAACAGTATGTATTATTTCTCTACGTAAACTATCAGAAATAGTAGTTTGCCCAAAAGAATACGAGGTATTCATGATTAACAAAATAAATAATAGTGTATTTTTCATGTTTGATAAATTTTTAATAATTACTTTCAGTATTACAAACGGATGCATTCTCCGGGTTATATTTTTCGTGTCCAGATCCGCCGCTGCAATGCCCGTTAGCGCCTACTTCATCTCCTAATTGATAATTATATTTGGCTTTCAGTTCCCTTATTACATACCATTTTAATTTCTCCAGTTTATTATTGTAAGCAAAATATAAATGGCCTATTTCGTGAGCTAAGGTTCTTTTAAAATCAGTAGGGCTGCTCCCTACAATATTTTCATTTAACAATATGTCCATTTGTTTAGGGTTTTTAATATCAAATGTTAAAAATTTAGAAATATTGTTAGCTCCTATACCAAAACGAAGGCGTTCTAAAAATATAGCGTCTAATTTCCCGCTTATTATCATTTGTTTTAAACTATCTGCCATTGATTGCTTATAGTATTGTACCGCAATATATATTTCTTCAGTTTTATCTGTCATCCTTTTTTGAGTTACAGCAAGTTTAATTTGCTCATTCTCTTCTTTTGTAAATTTACCTAATATGGTAGCATCTTTTATAATATCTCCCTCTTTTATAATTGATTCTAAACTCAATTGTGAAATAAAATGATAATCTATATTAGCATTAGCAAAACCATATAATTGTTTATTTGGGTCTTTATCGCCACCTACCTCTTTTATTTGATCAGCCATTTTAGGGTAGGTATTGTAAACTAATTTTACCTGTGTGGGTATGGCGTGTGCAAAGGCATATAGTTCGGGATTTTTGGTTTTTATTTGTGCCATTGCATTGATAAATATTTTTTTCCTGGCAATCCATATATCATTACTTACGTTACTCACATCCAATTCTTCTATTTTACTCTCAGCCAAAGTATCTGGTTTTTCTACAACAAAATATAGCACAAAAGCAATATCCTTTTTGTTTACAGGATCTTTATATTCAATATGGAGTACATCGGATATTTGCACCTTCATTTTATACTCCTTGCCGTTAACCGAATGAGCGGCATCTGCGCTTCGTATCCATTTTACATTCTCAATTTCACGTTTAATGGAAGGATTGGCTTTATCAATTTCTATAAATTTAAAACTTAATTCTTCTCCCTCCTTTACTTTAACTTCACCT
>JBASZP010000162.1:0-16527 GCA_049660965.1 Daejeonella sp.
GCATTAATCCTTTACCTCTTATTTCTTTAATTTCGGGATGTTTTAAATAAGTTCGGAAGAGATTTTCTTTTGCTGGAACGTTATCAATTAACTTTTCAGTCAGTATAACTTCTAGTGTTGCTAAACCTGCTGCACAGCTTACAGGGTGTCCGCCAAAAGTGGTAATATGCCCAAGAATTGGATTTTCTTTCAGTACGCTCATAATTTCATTATTTGAAATAAAAGCGCCTATCGGCATTCCACCTCCCATCCCTTTAGCCAGTAAAAGTATATCGGGCACAATATCAAAATGTTCAAACCCAAACATTTTTCCTGTACGGCCAAAACCAGTTTGTATCTCATCTAATATTAATAGAGTTCCTGTTTCATCACATTTTTTACGTAATGCCAGCATGTAACTTTTATCCGGAACCGTTATACCCGCTTCACCTTGTATAGTTTCCATAATTATAGCAGCGGTATTGGTGCTTATCAATTGCAAATCTGCCGGATTATTAAATTCAATAAAATTTATATCAGGTAATAATGGGCGATAGGCTTGTTTATAATGTTCGTTTCCCATCACGCTTAAAGCGCCCTGGGTACTACCATGATACGAATTTTTACAGGCAATAATTTCAGATCTGCCGGTAAAACGCTTTGCCAATTTCATTGCCCCTTCTGTAGCTTCTGCACCAGAATTTACAAAATAAATAGAACTCAATGATTTACCCAGAATGGAAGAAAGTTTCTCGGCAAATTTAACTTGCGGCGCCTGAATATATTCGCCATAAACAGTAATGTGAAGATATTTATCAACCTGTTCTTTTATAGCGTTAACAACTTTTGGATGTCTATGTCCGATATTGCTTACTGCAAAGCCGGATACGAGATCCATATAAGCTTTTCCCTGAGGATCAAAAATATAGATGCCTTCTGCACGTTCAATTTCAAGTAATCTCGGGAAATTAGATGTTTGGGCTGTGTTAATTAAAAAAAGTTGACGCGGGGTAAGCATCCGTAAAAATAAGAAAATTCAGCTGGCAGAATTTAAAGTTAAGATAGAATTCTATTTTAACTAATACTTTCGTCGGTCTTTTAATTGTTTGATGAGTTGTTGCCTGAATTCGCGTTCTGCCTGGTATAACAGCAAAACTTTTTGGCTGGGAATAACTTTAGTGAATTCACGACTATATTTTTTCCTTATATCAAGTATTCGTTCTTCAAAGTCTAATTCTCCGTCTAATTGGGCATCCGGATCTGTAGCATTGCTAAGTTTGGTTTGTTTCTTTTGTTTGAGGATATCACCTATTTCTTTTTGATAGTTATTATATAAAGGCCAAAAACGTTGTGCTTCGTCTGTAGTCAGGTCAAGTTTCCGGCTTATAAAAGCAATTTTAACAGATTCAATTTGCTCTCCACGTTGCTGCGCTTGTGCTAAAACCGGTAATGTAAGGGTTAATGAAATAATGAAACTCCAAATCCATTTCATAATTAATGTGTTTTTATAGTGTGGTGTTTATGTATTGTTCTAATTCTTTTGCAGAGATATTTTCATTTAATTCAATAGCATTAGTACTGTTTCCTAAGTTTTCAATAATTGCCGGGGTATCGGCAATGTCAGTTTCTGATTGTAAATAATCGATAATTTCCTGATCGGGTATTGCTGCCATTTGCTGATCTATGCTTTTATTTTGGTTATTCCAAAGAATTGAAATTCCAACAGCAAGTATGATACATGCAGCTGCCGCATAGTTAATCCATGAACTTATTAATCTTTGTTGTTTTGGTTTTATAGAATTATTATTAGCAATTGTTTGCGAAATAATTCGTTGTTCTAAGTTTTCAAAATATTTCTCCGGTAGTGTAAAGCCATGATTAGCTGAAATACTCTTTATTTTATCAAGTGTAATTTGTGTTTCTATTTGTGCAGGTAATTGTTCAAAATAACCTTCAGGAATATCAAATTCTTCTAAATCAGTAAAGCGGAAATTTTCTACAGTTATTTTTGCATTTATATTATTTGTTAAATTTTCAAAATAATTTACGGGGATATTAAAGGGATTTTTTTTGCTCATAGTGGCCAAAGTTGGGGCATCCTTCTTAATCCAATCTATATTATTATCTAAATCCATGTGTGTATGATGTTTTTTTTTGTAAAAGGTTTAATCAATGTTCAAAAGATATTGTTCAATTTTTTTAACGGCTAAATGAAAAGATGCTTTTAAAGCTCCCACACTTGTGCCTAAAATATCTGATATCTCTTCATACTTCAGATCGTCAAAATATTTCATATTAAAAACCAGTCTTTGTTTCTCGGGTAAGGTGAGTAATGCTTTTTGTAATTTCATTTGTGCTTTGTCACCATCAAAATAAGCGCTGTCTGCTAAAGTATCGGCTAAATCATAACCAACATCATCGAGAGAAATATTGTTTTTTAACTTTTTGCGGTTTAAAAAAGTAATACATTCGTTGGTAGCAATGCGGTAAAGCCAGGTATATAGTTGGGAGTCGTTACGGAAATTGGCTAAATTCTTCCATACTTTAACAAAAACTTCCTGAACCAGATCATCGGCATCATCATGATCAATAACCAGTCGGCGGATATGCCAGTAAATTTTTTGCTGGTATTTTTTCAGCAGTAAATTAAACGCCTCGTTACGGGTTCGCTCTTCAGCAAATTTTTGGAGTATTTCCGAGTCGTTTGGATGCATATTTTGTGTTGAAAGGTTAAAGATCAAAAATAATTCAGAATAAATTTACTCTAAATTAGTTTCTTTCAACCAATTACTTTTTATTTTTTCGGCGTATTACTTTGTTAACTGCGTTTATAATATCTTGTGAATCCAAACCATATTTTTTCATCAATTGGTCCGGCGTACCGCTTTCGCCGAAACTATCATTTACAGCTACGTATTCTTGTGGCGCGGGATTGTTTCTGGCTAAAACCTGGGCAATACTATCGCCTAAACCTCCTAAGCGATTGTGCTCTTCAGCAGTTACTACGCATCCGGTTTTGGCAATAGATTTTAAGATGGCATTTTCATCTAATGGTTTAATGGTATGAATATTTATAATTTCTGCATTTATACCTAATTCTGCGAGTTTTTCTCCTGCTTCAATTGCTTTCCAAACCAAATGGCCGGTCGCAATAATAGTTACGTCAGTCCCTTCATTAACCATCCATGCTTTACCAATCTCAAATTTTTGATCAGTATCTGTAAAAACAGGGACAACCGGACGTCCAAACCGTAAATAAACAGGGCCTTCATATTCAGCTATGGCAATGGTTGCAGCTTTGGTTTGATTATAATCACAAGTGTTTATAACCGTCATTCCCGGAAGCATTTTCATTAGACCAATATCTTCTAAGATTTGGTGCGTTGCCCCGTCTTCACCTAAAGTTAAACCCGCATGTGAGGCGCAGATCTTAACGTTTTTGTTTGAATAGGCTATTGACTGACGTATCTGGTCATATACGCGTCCAGTAGAGAAGTTTGCAAATGTTCCGGTAAAGGGAATTTTACCTCCAATGGTCATACCTGCGGCTATTCCCATCATGTTTGCTTCGGCAATACCAATTTGGAAGAAACGTTCCGGAAATTCTTTTATAAAAGCATCCATTTTTAAAGAACCCACCAGGTCGGCACAAAGCGCTACTACGTTTTCATTTTTTCTGCCTGCTTCCAGTAAGCCCGCCCCAAAACCGGAACGTGTATCTTTCTTTTCAGTGTATGTGTATTTTTTCATTTTGCCTTAGCTAAATCCTCTGTAATTGAGAGAATTTTATAATTATATAGTTTTAATAGTGTTTTTGGATGTTTTCTAATAATCACCTAATGTTTCTTCTAATTGCAAGATTGCTGTTTCCAATTGCTCATCATTTGGCGCAACACCATGCCATTTATGGGAGTGCATCATAAAATCTACCCCATTACCCATCATCGTTTGCATTAATATCATAATGGGTTTGTCTTTACCTGTTTTTGACCTGGCCAGTTCAAGCACACGCACAACATCAGCCATATCGTTTCCATTCATTTCTAAAACATCCCAGCCAAAAGCCTCCCATTTTGCACGAAGGTTTCCAAGAGACAAAACACTTTCTGTAGAACCATCAATTTGCTGCCCGTTTACATCAATGGTTGAGATCAGGTTATCTACTTTATTATGAGGGGCAAACATAGCGGCTTCCCAAATTTGGCCTTCCTGTAATTCTCCGTCACCATGAAGTGAAAAAACCAGATTAGGATCATTATTCAATTTTTTGCTTAGAGCCGCACCAATGGCTACTGACATACCCTGGCCTAATGATCCGGAAGCAATGCGAATACCAGGTAAATGCTCATGTGTAGTAGGATGGCCCTGTAACCTGGAATTTAATTTCCTGAAAGTAGCTAACTCACTGACTTCAAAATATCCCGAACGTGCTAAAACACTATACCAAACCGGAGAAATATGCCCGTTTGATAAGAAGAACAGGTCTTCCCCCTTTCCATCCATATTAAAATTCGTATTGTGTTTTAATACTTGAAAGTATAAAGCGACAAAATAATCTGTGCAACCTAAAGATCCGCCGGGGTGGCCTGACTGACATCCATGTACCATTCTGAGAATATCCCGACGTACCTGTGATGCGATTTGGGTTAGTTTATTAATATCTGTTACCATTAAATATGCTAAATTTAATATGACCTTTGAATAAGTTTGTCAGGATGAGTGAAGTTGTGAAGCCTTATTTGCAATACGAAACCTTTTCACTTCGCTCAGGGTGGAAAGTTAAAATGATGTGTTGAACATTCCTAATTAGAATATAAGTTTATTTAAGAGCGTCCATTACTTGTTGTGATGAATTTTTGGTGTCAACTTTATCAAATACCTTCTTAATCATACCATCAGCACCAATAACAAAAGTTTTACGGGCTGTACCCATATACTTTTTGCCGTACATATTCTTCTCAACCCAAACTCCGTATGCGTCTACAATTTTCTTATCCGTATCCGCTATAAGCGTAAATGGCAATTGATATTTAGTAACAAATTTCTGATGTGATTTTTCATCATCTGTACTTACACCAATTACTTCAAAA
Organism: Daejeonella sp.; assembly: GCA_049660965.1. Taxonomy (GTDB): domain Bacteria; phylum Bacteroidota; class Bacteroidia; order Sphingobacteriales; family Sphingobacteriaceae; genus Daejeonella. The sequence goes on from JBASZP010000162.1 coordinate 5,070, forward strand.
CCTTCTTTTAAAAGCGATTGGTAATTATCCCTGAAACTACAGGCCTCGGCGGTACAACCCGGGGTATCATCTTTTGGGTAAAAATACAGGATAACGGTTTTACCCGTGTAATTACTTAATGAAACAGGTTTACCGTGCTGGTCATTTGCGGTGAACGCGGGCGCTTTATCACCCTCTTTTAGTTCTGTCATGGATTTTGATTTAAAAAAGTTTATGTTAATTGTTCTCGTGTTCAATTTCATATCAGTTACCGTCAACTGAAAAGCATGCCGGCCTAATTTTATCTGTTCATCAAAAGTATGCCATAAAGTAGCAGTTTTCGGATCATATTCCATCAATACCCATTCACCATCTATTTTACCTGTAAATGATTTTATCCCTGAGAGATTATCGGAAATTTTAAAGATCATTTTAGAGATCTTTTCCATGTTTTGGTCCTCCGATACATTAACAGCCTTTATTTTTGGTGGGATAGTATCAATGGCAACATAAAAACTCCCGAATGTCTTTACTTCCGTTTTGATATAGCCATTTTCAAAACTTCCGCCCTGCGATGTGCCATTACCATCAACTATTAAAGCTTTTTCCTGAAGCTCAGCAGGCAGGTCTTCTGTTTTTATAGATAAATTATAAGAACTATGTACCGGTATTAACATGGTGTGGATTCTGTGTACTGCAGAATATTTTCCGACGCTTTTAGGTGATGAAGAATAAGTAAAATCAATATCATCATATAAAACTCCTTTAGGGAGTTGAATTCTCATCGCATCATTGCTAAAGTTATTTACCTCGTTATAACGAAACTTTATTGTACCTGCTTTTTCTTTCGCTGCAACAACGAGGGTCGAATCATATTTCAGGTTAAAACATAATGAACTGGTATTTCCAACTACATCCCTTACTATATATTCTGCCTCATGAATAAGAGTATCCCTTAAATTAATAAGACCATTGTTTACTACATTTTTATAGATCCTCAGCGGATTACCCGGTTCAACAAAGCTCTTTTGAATATACTTTTTAGTAGTTAACAAAGCGGGATAATCTACATAAGAATTAATTGCTCTCGAATGTTCAAAGTCAAAACGCTCTAATATTGAATTATAGATTTGTTTGCCATCCAACCAAAGCTCAATAGAATAAATCCCCCTGGCATTAGCAGAAGCCAAAGTTTTATCACTACAGATAATACCCAAACCTGTTTCGCCATTTACATGAACAACAGGCGATTGCTTTAAATCATACCGGCCCGCACTCCCAGCAACCGGAAAATATTGTTTGAGAGTTTTTTCACTAAATGCCTCCTTATTTAAACGATATACATATACACCCGTAATGGCAGGTTGTACATAATCCGGAAGAGCCAAACCAAATAACTGAGAATTAATTGTTTCCTCCGTATTAGTATCCCTGATCTCAAAATGCAGGTGTGGCCCGCCTGAACTACCGGTATTACCTGACCATCCAATAATTTCGCCTTTTTTTACCTGAATTTCTATTGGTAATAATTTAAAATCTGCTGCAAAAGATTCAGTACGAGATTGAACGTTTTTAAGCGTTTGGGTAATGGCAGGGTTATAACGCTGCAAATGCATATAAACACTTGTGTACCCATTTGGATGTGTAATATATACATGATTTCCACCTCCGCCAATTTGTACCCTTATTCTCGAAATATATCCATCCGCAACAGCATAAACCGGGTAACCTTCCCGCTGGTTAGTTCTGAAATCCAGGCCAGAATGGAAATGATTAGGCCGGATATCGCCAAATATACCCGTTAAAGAAGGACTTAGATCCAGGGGCCACCGGAAGTAATCTTTAGGATAAGTTTTGTTTGCGGTACCTTGTTGGGCCTGTGTGGTATTAAACAGAAATAAAACAAAAAAGAAGATATAAACTTTGTACATCATTTGCTTTATTTGATGTGGAAATCTAATAATTTTTCATTTTCCAAATATCCCCTTAAATGATCGCCAATGCTGACTTTACCCACACCAGAAGGCGTACCCGTAAATATCAGATCGCCTTTTTTAAGAGTAATGTATTGCGAAACAAAAGTTATAACCTTCTCAAAAGAAAAAAGCAGGTCTTTAGTATTACCTTCCTGTACCATAGTTCCGTTTAATTCTAAGCGTAATCCCATATTGTAAATATCTTTAAAATGAGATTTGGGTAAGAACCTGCTAACAGGGGCAGAATTGTCAAATGCTTTTGCCAGTTCCCAGGGCAAACCCTTTTCTTTATGCTTTTGCTGAATATCACGGGCGGTAAAATCAATACCTAATCCAATTTCATCATAATAATCAGGGGCAAACTTTTCCGCAATATGTTTTCCTTCTTTACAGATTTTCAGAACTACTTCAATTTCATGATGAATATCGGCTGAAAACTCAGGATGATAAAAAGGTTTATTGTCTTTTAATAAAGCCGTATCCGGTTTCATAAAAATTACCGGAACCCCTGGCACAGGATTATTCAGTTCTTTAGCATGTTCTGCATAGTTACGCCCGACAGCAATTATTTTCATGCTGCGAAGATATCAGATGATTTCTTATGAAAAAATAAAACCAGGGTATTTAATGTTTTTTACCTTCAACTGGCAATTTCCTTGTCAATACTTCGCTCATCGGATTTTCCGTTTATAGGGATTTTTTTAATCCTGTTTATGCTATAACACAGGATTTGTAATCCCCGATCGGGTAACTAATATTTTACTTAAAACTTTATTTCAATGAGAGAACCTGTACAAATACCCCGTTAAAAACTATTTTGCCCTTAGCAATCCCTCGTAATTTTTACGATAATAATACGCCAGAAATAAATTTCCTAATAGCAATAATACTGCAACAGGCATATCCTGTGGAGGAGTAAGGAATGCGTGGAACAGGAAAATGTTCAGTGTAATGGGAAATATGACTACTGTAGCCAGAGGGACAAAACGTCCGGAAATAAAAGCAATTCCGCAGATAAGTTCAATCACTTTAACTAAAGGGAATAAATAAACAGAAGCCATCATTCCGGCCATAAAAATTTTAACGTTACCTGTCTGTTCTGGTTGTGGTACAAGTTTAAAAAGAACAACTACTGATGAGAACACCAATAATAGTCCTATTAAGATGCGAATAATTAGTACTGCAATTTTCATGTGTTGTATTTATGGTTTAATTAGATTTTAATATTTGTTACTGTATAATTTAGAAGATCGGGTATACTTATTTAATCACGTCGTAATGTATACCGACTACCCCGGATTTAAATGGTTTGGATTTAATAAGCTTCAAATTCATCCGTTTCTTAATGTTATTAAACAAGGGTCTTCCAATGCCTAAAACAACAGGTTCCAATTTAAGCCGGTATTCATCAACCAAACCAAGGCTGGTAAAAGCTGAAACAATCCCTGCGCCTCCGAATATGACCATATCTCTGCCTTCCTGTTGTTTTAGTTCTGTTACTACTTCCTTAAGATCGCCCTTAGCTAAGCTGGAATTTTTCCACTCAACAGTTGACAGCGTTTTTGAAAAAACAATTTTTTGGGTATCCTCCATCCACCGGGCGAATTTAATTAAATCCTCCGGACTTGAGGGGTCTTGAAATACACCTGGCCAAAAACTTGCAAAGTACTGATAAAGTACACGCCCAACAAGCATAGTATCTATTTTGCTTTGCAGATCGCTCATAAGATAATTATTCATCTCTGGGGTCATCCATACTCATTCAATCCTGTTCGCCATCAGGTGCCAGCAAACCGAATAAATACAATAAACACGGCCGTACTTAGATGATATAGAGACAGTTAATTTTATACCTTCACATTCTTCCACTTTCCTTTTTTGAAATAGTACCAGGCTATTAATGCAATTAAGCTTTCCGCAACCGGTATGGCGATAAATGCCCCCGTTGATTTAAGGCCTAAGCACATTGCTAAAAAATAAGCAAAAGGAATTTGGAACAGCCAGAAGCAAACAAAGTTGATCACAGTAGGGGTTTTAGTATCACCCGCACCATTTAATGCCTGGGTCATGACCATACCAATGCCGTAAAAAATATAACCACAGCCAATAATTTGTAATGCCTGGGCGCCATATTCTATAACAGCTGCATCCTGGCTAAAAAAGCGGATGATCGTGGCAGCAAAAAAGATGAACAGCACCATGACCAAACCCATAAAAATAGCATTGTATTTTGCTGCGAGTAAAACACTTTGTTCAGCCCTTTCCACTTGTTTAGCACCCAGGTTTTGTCCCACAAGAGTTGCCGCGGCATTACTTAATCCCCAAGCTGGTAAAATAAAGAATACGACATTCCTGATGGCTATCTGGTAACCCGCTGATGCGGCTGTTCCTCCCATTTCTGCCACCAAGCGTGCCATCACTATCCAGCTGCCGCTGGCAATAATAAACTGAAAGGTAGCTGGCCACCCGATATTAATAATTGATTTAATGATTACAGGATCAAACCTGAAATGATGCGCATGAAACTTTAAGATGCCCCTACCCTTAAACAAATGATAGCATTGGTAAAGCACACCTGAACTTCTGCCTATAACAGTTGCAATAGCGGCGCCTTTTAACCCGAAGTAATGAATAAAAACCGGGCATAAAATGATGTTGATGATACTGGCGATCCATAAACTTTTCATGGCCATGGCAGCATTACCCGCACCACGGAAAATACCGTTGATCAAAAACAAAAGCATAATGGCCGCACTTCCACCAAACATAATACGGGTAAATACAGCTCCTTCGGCTACTACTTCAGCACTAGCGCCCATAAGGGATAAAATATTACCTGCAAACACTACACCCGCAATACTTAAAATAATTGTGACACCTAAGGCAATAATTAGCGATTGTGCCCCTGCATGTGCCGCGGCTTCCGGGTCCTTTTCGCCAATTCTCCTCGCGACAACGGCTGTTGCCGCTATACTTAAACCCATGGCTACAGAATAAATAATGGTAATAACCGATTCTGTTAAACCAACAGTTGCAATGGCGTTTTGACCTAACTTACCTACAAAAAACATATCCACTAATGCAAACACACTTTCCAGGCTTAACTCCAGGATCATAGGGATTGCCAAAAGAAATACCGCTTTACGAATGCTTCCCTGTGTATAATCCTGTTGTTTGCCATTAAGAGATTGCTTAATTACAGTAAATACGTTTGAAATTGTAACTGTACTATTTTGCCCGGCCATGTTTTGATCTCCCATAAAAACTCTAAAAATGTTAAACTATAGAAAATTTTTAATCCAGCAAATTTTAATCTTATTAAATCCCGACTATGAACAAATAAAGTATGAGTTTTTTAATAAGCATGATTACAGAGCAGAATAATAATGTTAAAACTTCAGTTTTATACCGCCGTTAAATGTACGCCCTTCCGTATGTGTCCAAATATCGTCGAAACCTGGGTTATTGTTGGGCGGATTTACTACACGCTTATACCGGCTTTGGCGGATGTCGGTAAAGTTTTCTGCATTCACAAAAAGAGATATTTTCCCAAACGTTTTTTCAGCCATAAATCCAAACTCCCAAAAGGATGGGGTTTGTACGCCATTGTATAAATATTGGTTGCCGGTAAAATATCCTTCCAGGCCTAATTTAAAATTCCGTTCCTTTTCATACACCAATGCCAGGTTTATTTTGTTCCGCGGTAATTGGGGCAGAAATTGGTTACCTGTTAAATACTCAGCCTTCGCATTGGTAAAGGTATAGCCTCCAAATAATTTAAAGTCTTCTTTAAAGATCAGCTTCATGTTTGTTTCAAAGCCGGCGCTGTTAACGGGTTTATTGGTGTTTGCAAAGAAGTATTTCTGTGTGGCATCCTGCTGCAATACTGTCGAGTTACTAATACGTGTATAAAAGAATAGCTGGTTCAGGCTGAAATAAATATCTTCAGTTATTGAAGCGGTATAGTTTACATCCGCTGTTCCACCATAACTTCTTTCACTACTTACCTTATTTAAAGGCAACAGATCCCGATATTGCAGGGTTTCAGTTTGCTCGGTAAAAAGTGTGGGCGTTTTATAGCCTAATCCGCCACCAATACGACTGCTGAAATGACTGTTAAATGTAAAGAGCGCAGAAATACGCGGTAATAGAAATACCTCAGTTTTTTTGTAGCTGTTGTTCTTATAATTGACAATATCTGTACGCAAACCACTTTCTACTTTCAACTTTTCTGAAATATCCCAGGTATGCTGCGCATACAGGCCGCCTGCAGTACTGGCAAAATCCCTTAGCTGTACCGTTGTTTTTTGCCTTTCAGAAAATTGATCATAAATGAAGTTTCCGCCTATAATGATGGTTTGATTTTGCAGGTTACTCACATAAGAAACATCTGTATAAGAATTGTAGCTGGTACCTTCAAACTGGTAATCCGGGATGCCGATTTTACGGTTAAAATAACTGAAACTGGTTTTGGCATGAAGCTTATTTTTATCTGAAAGCTTCTGAATAAGATCAAGCGTTGCGGTATTGCGCAGGGTATTATTCGTTTCAAAATAAGTATGGTCATTATCGGAACGTTCTTTTATAACTTCTATATCGCCACCCGTCCTGTCGCCTTTGCTAAAGCTATTGCCAATAATCAGAGTCGCTTTTTCCGAAGGATAAAAGAAAAGTTTTGGATGAAGACTAAAATCATCAGATTTTGGCAGTTCCGTAAAATCATCTTTATCCACATCATAAGTATTTTGCCGGTTGTAAAGTGCCAGAATGCTATAACCTATTTTATTATTCCGCTGCATGGCGAATCCGCCAATATTGGTTTGCCCCACATTTGACTGGTTAATGATGGCGCTGTATTCTGCTTTTTCCTTAGGATTTTTGCTGATAAAATTTACCACCCCGGCAATAGCCCCTGCGCCGTATAAAGTTGAAGCCGGGCCTTTGATGATCTCAACCTGTTTCAGGTCAAGCGGCGGAATCTCCAGGATACTTAAGCCGCTGGCGAAATTGCCAAAACTGGCATAACCATCTTTTAAAAGCTGGGTATAACGCCCGTCAAGCCCCTGTATGCGTATGCTTGCATTGCCGCTGGTGGCGGATGTTTGCTGTACCTGGATACCTGTACTTTCATGCAGGATCATGGAAACATTAGCGGGTTTCATATTACTTTTTTCGTCTATTTCTTCAAAATCTATGGTTTCAACACGTGTAGGCGTATTACCAATGGTACGGCTGGTACGGGTGGACGAAATAATAACCTCATCCAGTTCTTCTTCCTGGGCTTTCAGGTAAATGGTTAAGGCTTGCAGGCTGTCGGTTAATGGAAAATTAAAGCTGAGTTCCAGCTTTTCGTAACCTATATGAGAGAAAATAATAGTTTGTTTCCCGTCAGGGATGTTTTGTAAAATAACCTGCCCGCTTGTGCCCGACTTTGCAGAAAGGTTTAAGTCTTTTATGATCGCGGTAACGCCCGCCAGATTTTGATTGAGGGTACTATCTTTTATAATTGCTTTAAAACCGGTTTGGGCAAAAGCTGTAGATGTATATAAAAATGCCATTAATGGCAAAATGAACTTGAACATTTTGGAATTTGAATGAAGTGAATAAAATAATGCACAGCACAGGTTGGATGCAACCCGGCTATCTACTTTGGAGCATAAGGCCTGTTATTATTTTATTAACCTAATTTGGGAGGCTGCCAAATATTCCCGGCAACATTTTGAAAGGCAAAAGACTGTAAACTGTACAAGTTTACTGTAGAAACATAATTAAAATTACTAAGGTTTAATGTGAATAAAGAGCTAATTGTGATCGTTTGTCCACAACAAGTACAAGCGCATAAAAGAGAACAGCCTTCAGATTGATGTTCATGCTCATCGTAACTTTTTTGGGAAATTATTGTCCCGGTTTGGTTTATATTATCGTCCGAATCATTGCAGGGCATACAGTTAAGTATAAATATACAAAGCGGAAATATGAGTTTAAACCAGTTCATGGAGTGCAAATATAGAAGATTAGCGGAGCATGGGCAACAACTGCGGTTCTTTTGCGAACTTATACATTATCCTGAACCTGTAATACTGCCAATACCTTGGTTTATGAGCCTGATTGCCGATGCTTTTTTTAGAGTGTTATAATTACAAATCCCGGATATAAAATGGCTTTTTTTGATTTAACATCCTTTAAAATTTAATTAAATTATTCATTATCAAATTTTTACGATATAAAATGGAGTTTTAACCAACCTCGCCGAAGCTTCAACCAACCTTGTTCAAGCTTCAACTAAACTCCCTCAAGCTTCAACTAACCTTGTTCAAGCTTCAACTAAGCTCCCCGAAGCTTCAACTAACCTTGTCGAAGCTTCAACTAAACTCGTTCCAAGGTTCAACTAACCTTGTTCAAGCTTCAACTAAACTCCCTGAAGCTTCAACTAACTTTGTTCAAGCTTCAACTAACCTTGCCGGAGCTTCACTTAAACTCCAGGATTTTAAGTAAATTAATTTTAATATGCAATTAGATTCCGGTAAGGTAATAAAGAAAACAAATTAAACATTAAGCGTTTTTCCTACTTTTGCGCAACCCTTAATAAAAGCTCTTTATAGTGGAAAATTTAGAAATTACAACTGTTAATACAGCTCAGGAATTAGGATTATTACCCGAGGAATTTGAACGTATTCAAAAGATATTAGGGCGTACCCCTAATTTTACCGAATTATCTATTTTCTCGGTGATGTGGAGCGAGCATTGTTCCTATAAAAACTCCATTACCTGGTTAAAAACCTTACCAAAAGATGGTCCGCGTATGCTGGCCAAAGCGGGGGAAGAAAATGCAGGTATGGTAGATCTGGGCGATGATATTGCCTGTGTTTTTAAAATTGAATCGCATAACCACCCTTCGGCTTTAGAACCTTATCAGGGTGCGGCAACCGGGGTTGGCGGAATTAACCGCGATATTTTTACGATGGGCGCAAGGCCAATCGCTCAATTAAACTCCTTACGCTTTGGCAATATCAACCTGGATCGTACCAAATGGTTAATTAAAGGGGTGGTAAAAGGTATTGGCCATTATGGTAATGCCTTTGGCATTCCAACGGTGGGCGGCGAATTATTTTTTGATGAATGTTATAACGTAAACCCACTGGTTAACGCTATGTCCGCCGGAATTGTAAAACCTGGTGAAACTGTTTCCGCAATAGCTTATGGCGTGGGCAATCCGGTTTATATTGTCGGTTCGGCAACGGGTAAAGACGGAATTGCCGGAGCTGCTTTCGCTTCCAAAAATATTACCGAGGATTCAGTGAATGATCTTCCAGCTGTCCAGGTAGGCGATCCTTTCCAGGAGAAACTATTGCTTGAAGCTACTTTGGAAGTTATAAAAACCGGGGCCGTGGTGGGCATGCAGGATATGGGCGCTGCCGGAATTATCTGTTCCAATTCAGAAATGTCGGCAAAAGGAGAACACGGTATGCGTATAGATCTGGATAAAGTGCCTATGCGTCAGCAAAACATGAAGCCCTTTGAAATATTGCTTTCCGAATCCCAGGAACGAATGCTGATCGTGGTTAAAAAAGGCAGGGAAAAAGAAGTGGAAGCCGTATTTGATAAATGGGATTTGAATTGTGCCATTATTGGCGAAGTAACCAATACCAAGCGCCTGGAATATTACATGAATGGCCAGCTGGTGGCTGATGTTCCTGCTGACGACCTGGTTTTAGGCGGAGGCGCCCCGGTTTATGAACGTCAGTATCGCGAACCGGCATATTACCAGGAAAACCTAAAATTTAATATAGATGATATACCCGAGCCGGCAGACCTTAAAGCAGTGGCCGGTCATTTAATTTCTCATCCTAACATCGCATCCAAACGCTGGGTAACCAGTCAGTATGATTCCATGGTTGGAACCGCTACTATGACTACTAATAAACCAAGCGATGCGGGTGTGGTAAACATTAAAGGAACAGGTAAAGCCATAGCATTAACGGTTGATTGTAATTCCCGCTATGTATATGCCGATCCGGAAAAAGGCTGTGCCATTGCCGTTGCTGAGGCTGCCCGTAATATTACTTGTGCCGGCGGCGAACCTGTGGCTATAACCAATTGTCTTAATTTCGGAAACCCCTACGTACCCGAAGTGTACTGGCAGTTTGTTGGAGCTATAAAAGGAATGAGCGCTGCCTGTACCAAATTTGAAACTCCCGTAACAGGCGGTAATGTAAGTTTTTATAACCAGTCATCAGATGAAGGCCCGGTTTTTCCAACCCCCACCATTGGGATGTTAGGGGTACTGGATGATCTCAGTACGTTTATGACTTCTGATTTTAAACAGGCTGGCGACCTGGTCTATTTAATTGGCGAAAGTGTTAATGATATCGCATCGTCACAGTATTTAGCTTCTTTTCATGTAATAACTTCCTGTCCTGCCCCTTATTTTGACCTGGAAAAAGAATATGCCCTGCACGAGGTTATTAAACAATTAATTAAACAAGGCTTAATTGCATCCGCTCATGATGTTTCTGATGGTGGATTATACATTACCCTGTTAGAATCGGCTATGCATAATGATTTGGGTTTTGAAATAGAAACTGATGCGGATATCCGTAAAGACGCCTTTCTTTTCGGTGAAGCACAGGGCAGGGTAGTGGTTTCGGTAAAACCGGATAAGCAGGAAGAATTTATAGAATTAATGGCTACTTCAGAAACTGATTTTAGTTTACTGGGTATGGTTAATTCGGGCGATTTAAAAGTAGATGACCAGTCGTTCGGTTCTGTTAGTGAAGCGAAGGATAGCTATGATCATGTTTTGCATAATATATTAGGGGAATAGACTTATTAAAATGAGTTTTACTTAATAAACTTTGATTCAAAAAAATATGTCCATTAAATACAGTGTTTTAAAAATTGACTCGGAAGAATATCCTATTCAAAATAACATATTCCTTGAGGGAACATACCGGGTTACCGGAAAGTTTACTAATAAAGATGTAGAAAAACTGAAAGCACATCATCGAGTAGAAAGTATTTGGTTTACTGCACAGCAGGATGGAGATTCCTGGCTGCTGTTAAATGATTTTTTGGCTTTGAGAAATGTAGAAATTCGTTTATATAATGGAGTAAATAATATTAATGGCTATTCAGATAAAGGTATGTGGACTGATCTTAGTGGCTTAGCTGTACTTAAAAATTTAGAATGGCTTAATATTAAGGATCGCTCACTAAGTAATATTGATGTACTAGCCCAATTGGTAAATCTCAAAAAATTGGGTATTGAGCATTCATCAAGTAATATTGATGTACTAGCCCAATTGATAAATCTCAAAACATTGAGTATTGAGCATTCATCGAAAAGTATATCGGCTAAACCAATTTTAGAATTAAGGCTGTTGGAAGATTTATCTCTGTGTGGAAATTTTAAAGATATTAATTTAAGAAACCTGGTAAATTTAAAAGCACTTATCCTGACCTATGTAAAAATTACAGGTCCTGAAATTTTTCCTGATTCAATT
>JBASZP010000163.1:0-3776 GCA_049660965.1 Daejeonella sp.
GGGTATGGGCTATTAAATTTTCGGGTAAATCGAACTTGAATTGAGATAATTTCATATCAGTACTTATGTAAATTAGAGGGCGCAAATTTAGAAAATAAATTGATAATTATAGAGTTAATATCTTTCAATTACTATAAACTCAGAGTAAGCATTTCTAAATTCATTTTTTATAATAAAGCATGCACAGATGTAACGTTTTTAATTAAATTTGGTCATAATTATATGATCATATTTCTCAAACTCCTGAAGGAAAGTTTCAATTTTGCATTTGAGGCTCTCCAGCAAAATAAATTACGCACTACTTTGTCTTTGCTGGGTATTACTATCGGCATCATGACCATTATCGGTGTGTTTTCTGCTGTTGATACGTTAAGGAATAATTTGCAAAGCAGCGTTGATAAACTGGGCAGCAATACTATTTATATTCAAAAATGGCCTTGGGGTGGTGGTGGTGATTATCCCTGGTGGAAATATTTTAAAAGGCCAAATCCTAAAATAAAGGATTTTGAAAAATTAAAAGACAAATTACAAAGCGCCGAAGCTATTGCTTTTGAAATTGGGATGAATGACCGTGTAGTTAAATTTGGCAGCAATAGTATAGAGGGTGTTACCATTAATGCCTCTTCCTATGATTATTATAAAATTTGGGGCGGCGACTTTACCGATGGCCGGTATTTTACTGAAAACGAGTCGAATGCGGGGAATGCAGTTGCTATTATTGGGTATTCTGTAGCCGAAGGTTTATTTCCTAATGTAAATTCTATTGGTAAATCAATTAAAGTTTTAGGAAGAAAAGTAACCATAATAGGTCAACTGGCTGAAGAAGGGGAAGACATGCTTGGAATTTCACCAGATAAAACTATTTTACTGCCTATAAATTTTGTAAGAAATGTTATTGATGTAGAAGATGATCGTTACGGGCCACAAATTACGGTTAAAGGGCAGGAGAATATTACAGTTGCTGAATTAGAAAGTGAATTACGCGGAACCATGAGAGGCATCAGAAGAATTGGCCCAAGAGAGGATGATGATTTTGCATTAAATAAAACTACTATACTAACAGCCCAGTTAGACCAGTTATTTGGCATTGTAAATTTTGCAGGGGCATTTATTGGCGGGTTTTCCATTTTGGTAGGGGGATTTGGTATAGCCAACATTATGTTTGTATCTGTAAAAGAACGCACAAATATTATTGGGATTCAAAAATCCTTGGGGGCAAAAAACTACTTTATTATGCTTCAGTTCTTGATAGAATCAGTTTTATTATGCTTAATGGGCGGAATTGTTGGATTAGGAATAGTTTATCTATTAGCTTATATTTCAAAAACAGTATTTGATCTCAATATTGTAGTAGATATGGGAAAAGTAATTTTAACCATGATCCTGTCAACAGCAATCGGACTTATTTCGGGATTTATACCTGCATTTATGGCCTCACGTTTAGACCCGGTGGAAGCTATCAGAAGTAAGTAATTCTAATTGGTTCTCAATCCCGCTGAATATTCAAACAAATCTTCCTGCAATTGATCTTTGTTAATGGCTACAACGCCCACATATTCGCAAACTAAACCACCTGCTAAATTAGCTATGGTAGCCGTTTGAAATTCATTTAATCCGGCAGCAAGGCATAAGGCTGTGGTTGCAATAACGGTATCTCCGGCGCCGGAAACATCGGCAATAGTACGGACATGGGCAGGAATTATTTCCGCCCCCTCTGCTGAAGTCATAAAAACACCCATTTCTGATAAGGTAACCATCACCATTTTTACACCCAGTTGTTTTTGGAGAGTGGTAACGGCAAATTCTAATTCGGCTATATTTTTAGGGTTAATATCCAATTTTAAACCTTCTCTCAATTCTTTAAGATTGGGTTTAAACAAGCTTACATTTTTGTAATTCAAAAAATTTCTCTTCTTAGGGTCAACTACTGTAATAATTTGCTTTTCATTAGCTAATAAAACCGTTTCTTCTATTAGTGTTTTAGTGATTAAACCTTTATCATAATCTTCAAAAATTATGGCATTGATGCTTTGACTGGTAATGATCTGTTTTATTTTGTTAAGAAGGATTTGTGTGGTTTTTGAGGATATATTTTCATCCGTTTCTTCATCAACACGTACTATTTGTTGGGCATGAGCTATAATACGGGTTTTAACTGTTGTCGGCCGATCTTTAACACGTAAAATACCTTCATTGCTAAGTTGTTGATTTTCTAATAGTTTTAAAAACTGATCTCCTTCAGCATCATGACCAATAACAGAGCAAATAATTGGTTTAGCGCCAAGTGACTGAATATTTAAGGCCACATTTGCGGCGCCGCCCAAACGGTTTTCTTTTTTTGTAACAGATACAATTGGAACCGGGGCTTCGGGCGAAATACGTTCTACCTTACCCCATAAATAAGCATCAAGCATTACATCTCCGATAACCAGAACAGTTAGTGAATTAAATTTATCGAAGACCTCTTTCATGGATTTATGTTTATAATTCAAAAGTTTTGAATATATTTATTTTAGTTGTTCTAAAGCTGATTTAACGCGTTTCATTGCTTCTATTAGCTTTTCTTCGGAAGCTGCATAAGAAAAACGAATGGAATTCTGATCGCCAAAAGCCTGACCAGTTACTAATGCAACATGTGCGGTATTTAACAGGTAAGCACATAAATCTGAAGGAGTTTTAATGGATATATCACCACATGATTTTCCAAAATAAGAGCTTACATCCGGAAAAAAATAAAAGGCCCCATCCGGTAAATTAGTTTTTAACCCCGGAATATCTTTCATTAGTTCAAAAACTAAATTGCGGCGTTTTAAGAATGCTTGTTTCATTTCCAGAACACTTTCTAATCCTCCCTCGTAAGCGGCAATTCCTGCCCTTTGGGTAATGGAACAGGTTGCAGAGGTTATTTGTCCCTGCATTTTATCACATGCCGCGGCAATTTCTTTACTGGCGGCTAAATAACCCAGGCGCCAGCCCGTCATGGCGTAAGCTTTAGAAAAACCATTAATTAACACAACCCGTTCTTTAATACTTTCAAACTGAGCAATAGATTCATGTTTTCCAATGAAATTAATGTGCTCATAAATCTCATCAGAAAGTATAAATATATCGGGATATTTTTCAAATACCTTCGCAAACTCTGCCAGCTCTTCCCTGGTGTAAACCATTCCCGTTGGATTATTAGGTGAGGAGAAGATAAAGAGTTTTGTTTTCGGACTTATTGCAGCTTCTAATTGCTCTGGCGTAATTTTAAATTCCTGCTCTATGGTACTGTTAATATAAACCGGTTTACCTTCGGCCAGTTTAATCAGCTCGGAATAAGAAACCCAGTATGGCGTGGGTACAATCACTTCATCGCCCGGGTTTACTAAACATAACACGGCATTTGCAATAGCTTGTTTAGCGCCGGTACCTACCACAATCTGGTCAAAATCATAATCCAGGTTATTTTCACGCTTTAGTTTTGCAGCAATCGCTTTACGCAGTTCAGGATAACCGGGAACAGGAGTGTAATAAGTATAATTTTCATCCATTGCCCGTTTAGCCGCATCTTTGATATATTCAGGAGTATGAAAATCGGGCTCACCAAAGCTCAGATTAATTACATCAACTCCTTTTGCGGTTAATTCTCTTCCCATTTTAGCCATTTTAATGGTTTGAGATTCTGAAAGCTGATTTATCCTGTTTGAAAGTACACTCATAATAAACGCGAAAAGGCAAATATATAAACCTGTTTGTAAAGAGGCTTGTTATTTGTTGTAATAAGTGGCAAACAT
>JBASZP010000164.1:0-7752 GCA_049660965.1 Daejeonella sp.
CTTATAATAGGGTAATAATCATCAATTTCAACAAACCGTACATATCTGTTTTTAATTCTCCGTGCAGATGACCATGCCCACATTACCGAGAATAATACCGAACCTAAAACCAATGTAAACCACCCACCGTGGATTAATTTAACCATATTTCCGGTAAGAAAAGTGAGTTCGATAGTACTATATACTATCAAAAAAACAACAATAATATAGTTTGGTATCTTTTTTAACCGCATATATACTGCAATAAGAATAGTGGTCATTAACATGGCTACAGTTATGGATAAACCATACGCTGCTTCCATTCTACCTGATTCGCGAAAAATAGCTACAACTATTAAACAGCCAATCCATAATAACCAATTCATAGAAGGTACGTAGAGCTGTCCCTTTTGATTAGTAGGATAATTGATCTTTACTTTTGGCCATAAATTTAGCCGTACAGCTTCAGAGATCAGGGTAAAAGAACCAGAAATTAATGCCTGGCTGGCAATAATTGCAGCCGCGGTCGCTACTCCTATACCTGTAAACAAAAACCAATCCGGCATAATGCGGTAAAACGGGTTATCGCCATGCAATGAACTTCCCTGGTGCTGAAGCAGCCAAACACCCTGACCCATATAATTTAATATCAGGCAGGATTTAACATAGATCCAACTCGTCCGGATATTAGATCGGCCGCAGTGACCTAAATCAGAATAAAGGGCTTCTGCCCCCGTAGTACATAAGAATACAGCTCCAAGTATAATAAAAGTATTAGGGTTGGTAGACAGAATTTTATAAGCATAGTATGGATTTATTGCTTTCAAAATCCCCGGATATTGGATAACAAAAGAAAGGCCTAAAACAGCGATCATGGTAAACCAAACGAACATAATTGGGCCGAAGGCCTTACCTACCAAAGAGGTACCAAACTGTTGAATAATAAATAAACAGGTTATGATGAGTACTACAATTATGGGTATTATATTGTGTACAGCTAGTAGATTTGGATAAATATTCCCTAATTCTTCAATTGCTGCAGATACCGTAATGGGAGGGGTAATAATTCCATCCGCAAGCAAAGCACAGCCTCCAACCATGGCGGGTATAAGAGCCCATTTAGCCTTTCTGCGCACTAAAGATAAGAGGGAAAAAATTCCGCCCTCTCCTTTATTATCTGCCCTTAGGGTTATAATAACGTATTTTAAAGTAGTCTGTAAAGTAAGTGTCCATACAATACAGGATAAACCACCAAAAATAAGATCTTTAGTAATTATGTTGTCTCCAACAATTGCTTTAAAAACATATAAAGGCGAAGTACCAATATCACCATATATAATTCCTAAACTAATAAGCAGACCAGCCCCTGTGAGTCGGTGTAGATTTTTTTGACTTGACACGATTTATGTAATAGGCTGCAAAAATACATCTTAAAAAGAGTTTAGCAATTTTTTAAACCTTATACTCCTGTATAAAAATAAAATCGGCTAAAACCAGTATGGGTAAATAGTTGTAAATGATTTGTTTAAAATCGTCAACCTGTTAAAAATTGTTAAAAATTTTAATAAGATATTTATTTATATAACATCATTACATAATTATTTATATTTTTGTAGTTGAATATATTTTATGAAAAAAGGATACCTGCCTTTATTTAATGTTGTTTTAATTCTAAGCCTTTTGGCATGGAGCAGTATTACTTATGCAAATAGGGTTGTATCTGATACTGATAGTATAAAGAATAAAGCAAAAGGGTATACTAAAATTACCGATACCCGCTTCCCAAAATCACAGGAGTTTAGCAGTGGAGTGATATTATCTTTTATTCCTTTTAAGCCCAATCCTGTAAAAGCTTCAAATAACTCTCCTTCAGTAAAACCTCTTATAACTGTAGTTGATGATAAAATACTAAATAATGTAAGAGTTTATCCAAACCCGGTTTCAGATCAGCTAAACTTATCTTATCGTATTAATAAAGACAGTAATGTAACCATTAAACTAATGGATGTTTTGGGAAATGAAATTACCACGCTGTTTTCCCAAAAAATGTTTGCCGGCGAACAAAATAACTCCTTTAATATTGCTTCCCGTTTAAACACGGGTTACTATTTCGTTCGCATCATCGCGGGGAATGAAGCTATTATAAAACGTATTTCTGTTTTATAAAGATTTTCGCTATCAAATTATTTTACCGACTATTTTATACCCTTTACCGAGAACTGTTGTAAACTTACCTAATTTATATTTGTGATTTTATCTTTTAAGTATAGATTTATACCAAATTAAAAAGATGATGAGCAATTTTAAAGATACAAATCAGCAATCAGGAAAGGCAATAGTAGGTTTTGTTCTGTTGGTAATCGGTAGTTTACTTCTACTCAGATCATTGGATCTGTTATTCCTGCCCAGATGGATATTTAGTATACCTGTTTTTATAATCCTTATCGGAGTATTTATTGGTGCACGCCAAAACTTTCGCAGCCCCGTACCTATTGTGCTAATAGCAATCGGCTCAGCACTATTGGTAAAGAAAATCTTTCCCGAACTCCACCTGGGCGGTTTTATTTGGCCTGGTATAATAATAGGCTTTGGGTTATATATGATATTTGGACGGCGAGGCAATACAGACAAATCTAATAACCTGAGCCCGGGCTGGGATAAACGGGTAGATAATGAAGGAATCGAAGGCGAATATTCAGAAGGCGGAAATAAAAGCCAGGAATTTGCAGAGGATAGATTAAACAGCATTTCTGTTTTTGGAGGGGTAAAAAAAAATATCTTTTCTAAAAATTTCAAAGGTGGCGAAGCTGTTAACTTTTTCGGAGGATCTGATTTTAATTTGCTACAGGCAGATATACAAGGCAGGGCGATATTAGATATAACCCAGGTATTTGGCGGGACAAAAATAATAGTACCCGCAAACTGGGAAGTACATTCAGAGATGATAGCTATTTTTGGTGGTATTGATGATAAACGTCCCCCACAGTTAAATGTCACACCCAACAAAATACTGGTCATTAAAGGCACTTCTATCTTTGGCGGAGTTAATATCAGGAGTTATTAATAAAACACCCTAAATTTTACTCCAGAAAAAAATATAAGTTAGGATAAACCATCTAAATCCCTGTTTTCAAAGAAAACGATATATAAAGTTTAAATAAAATATTGTGACAAACTTACCATTAGCAGGTACATCAATAAGCATAATCAAATTAATATGGATAGTTTTAAGATGTTTGTTAAGTTGTATAATAATTCAGGCGTCAATTTTATTTTGGTACCGGTTTGATATAGAAACATCATTAATAGACAGCAGTATCAGTATGATACTATTATCTGCTGCATGTTATTTTATTGCCAATAACCTTAAATATTACCGGCCGGAAAAAAGCAGGTATTTATTTATACTTATTTACTGTATATTATTAGCTTTAATTTGGCTTGGCGTAAATAACTGGTTGCTTGGTTATTTATTAACAGACAATGCTAATTATACCAGATTTGCTTATAAATCCTTACCTATCCGCTTTTTTATATCACTTTTAATTATTGGTTTAACCGCTATTATCAGCGTACTTTGGTATACCCAGCAAGATCAAAAAGAAGCGGAACAACGCAAAGCAGATGCGGAGAAATTAGCCCGGGATGCTGAACTGTATAATTTACGACAACAATTACAGCCACACTTTCTGTTCAACAGCCTTAACTCTATTACAGCCTTAATAGGAAACCGACCCGAAGAAGCCCGCAAAATGATCCATCAACTTTCTGACTTTTTACGCGGCACCTTAAAAAAAGAAGATCAGCAGCCCGTTAGTCTCTCAGAAGAATTAGAACAGTTACAATTGTACCTTGATATAGAAAAAGTACGCTTTGGCCATCGCTTAAATACATATATTGATAGTGATAAAAACTGCGAATTAATGGTATTGCCCCCCATGCTCCTGCAACCCATAGTAGAAAATGCCATTAAATTCGGTTTGTACGATACTACCGGCGTAGTAACTATAAGCATTGCTACCCGTTGCATAGAAAATGAATTGCATGTAACCATACAAAACCCCTACGACCCCAACACCACACGCCCCAAACATGGTACAGGTTTTGGCTTAAGCGGTGTTAAAAGAAGATTAAATTTACTCTTTAACCGTACAGACCTCTTGGAAACCAAATCTGATAGCCATATATTTACTACTTTAGTAAAAGTTCCTCAAATTTAATATGCGTGTACTAATCATAGACGACGAGCCCCTGGCCCGTTCTGTAGTAATTGAATATTTAAGTTCATGGCCCGAAGTAGAAATTTTACAGGAATGCAATGATGGCTTTGAAGGCGTTAAAGCAATTGCACAATACCAGCCCGATCTGATATTCCTGGATATTCAAATGCCCAAAATTAACGGTTTTGAAATGCTCGAACTTATTGATGATCCCCCGGCCGTAATTTTTACCACCGCCTTTGATGAATACGCCATACGTGCTTTTGAAGAACACGCCATAGACTATTTACTTAAACCCTTCAGCAAACAACGTTTTGATAAAGCTATGGAAAAATGTATCAGCCAGCAACAAAACGCAGAAGCCAAACAAAACACAACTCAGTTACTTAATAATATAGCCCCCGCTGCTTCGATAAATGAAAGAATTGTAGTAAAAACAGGGAATAAAATCAAGATCATTCCGGTTAATGATATTATTTATCTGGAAGCTGATGACGATTATGTAAAAATTCACACACCCGAACATTCATACCTGAAGAATAAAACAATGACCTATTTTGAACAGATGCTTGATAATGAACAATTCGTTCGCGTTCACCGGTCATACATCATAAAAATTCAGGAAATTACCAGAATAGACCCCTATGAAAAAGACAGTCATTTAGCTATACTCAAAACTGGCGCAAAAATTCCTGTTAGCAAAACCGGGTATCCCAAGCTCAAACAAGTATTAGGTTTATAATTTCGCCAAAAATTTATATTTAATCACATTTTCTACCTACTTTGTAAGTTAACAAAATATTAAAACAGACTATGTTTAAGCATTTAAAACAATACAACCGGTTAAAAGAAACGCTATTCTTAGGCGCCTTAAGCATTAGCTGCCTGGCCATTTCTATTTTCCGGTTCATTTATAGTGATACTAAAGTGTTTCTCTTTTTAAACTGGAACCTATTTCTCGCATTTCTTCCCTGGCTGTTCAGCAGTCTGATGATCATTTACCCTAAATTTCGTCAAAATAAAATAGCCGTAATTTCTCTTTTATGCTCATGGCTATTATTTTTTCCCAATGCGCCATATATCCTTACCGATCTGTTTCATCTTCGCTCCAGGGAATCCATGCCTATATGGTTTGACCTGGTATTGATCTTATTTTTTGCCTGGACCGGGCTTTTATTTGGTTTTTTAAGTTTGTGGGATATAGAAAAAATACTCAGTAAAAACATCAACAAAAGCTTCATCCCACTAATATCAATAATCCTTTTATTCATCAGCAGTTTCGGAATTTATATGGGCCGATATTTAAGGTGGAATAGCTGGGACATTGTTCAGGAGCCATTCGGACTGTTTAACGATATTACCGACCGTTTTATTAATCCCTTTGATCATCCCCGAACCTGGGGAATGACCATTTTTATGGGATTATTTTTAAATATGCTTTATTTCTCGTTTAAACTGATACAGAAAAGAGAAGTCCATCACTAAAACAAATTAATATCTTGAAAATTCAAATGACCTTATGAGAAAGATTTCATTACTGGTACTTACTTTAATTATTCTAATGAATAGCTGTAAAATAGGGGCGCCCAATAAAAAGCTTAATCCTGAAAGCCAGCTTATCCGATATTATAATGTGTCTGTTAATTTTACAAGTATGGGCGCTGGCATCAACAGGGAAGCATACGATGAATTATCCGCTTATATGAAGCAGGTTCAAAAAGAACTTAATAATAAATTACTCTCCGAAACCATGAACTGGGGCAGGGAAGGTGAAAGACTTATTTATTTTGAATTAAGCCAATTATCGGAGGCTGAAGGCAGGGAATTCTATCTCAGCCTCAAAAAGATGTTCCAAGATAAAAGTAAAATGGCTGTGGTAGAACGAAATCTATATTACAAACCCCATTCAAACCAGCTGATGTTTAATGTCCCGCTTTCAGGCCAAAACCAATATCGTGAAGAAGCCCTGTTAGAATATATAACCGCATTTGAAAAAGCCAATGCTGTAAAAATAAACACAGGCCGTATCACTAAACCAACCCCTGAAGTTGAAGGTGAAAACCCCTGGCTTTTGGACTTAAATAAGCTATCTGCTGAAAAACAAAAAGAAGTGATTGAAAATAGTAAAGCACTAATGAAAGTTGGGGGTTTCCGGCAATTAACTGTTACTATTAAAAGCACTGTTACACTATCTGGATTAAAAGAATACCTGCTAAAATTTATACAGGATTTTGAAAAGAACTATAACCTCAAATTAGACTATACCAACAAACTATACGGGGTCTCAGGCAGTAATGAATTATTTACTTTTGACCTGCGAAGCCTGAACGAGAACACAAAAGGAGATTTTATAAGACGGTTAAAGCAGCTATTTGCCAGTAACAAAGAACAGGTAACTATTGAAATAAACTAAAAAACTCAAAACAACCTTTACCCTCCTCTTATAAGCTAATGAGCTCCTAATTCTGTTAAATCCATTTCTCCTTTTTGAACTTTCCCCAAAAAAATTTAGTATGCCAATTATAGTAGCTATTATATGTTATAAAATCATATAAAAAATCAACTTTAATACAATTTATATTAATAAAACAGTATGTTTGTACCCACTAATTAAATAAAAAATCAATAATTATGAAAAAACTACTTTATTTTGGCATTGCAGTATTGTTTTGCTTAAGCTATCAGTCATGCAAAAAAGACGACAAAACACCCATCGAAGGAAATCCTTATGAAAAATTTCGTATAAAACAATTAAATAAGGGCGGAACTAAAGTAGCGGAGTTTATATATGATAATACTAATAAACTTACATTGTATAAAAACCCTGCTTTTACTGTAACTTATGAATATAATGCCAGTGGAAAGATAAGTAAATATACACTACAAATTGGAAATGTACAGGGAGTTACAGAATTTACATATGATAGCAATGGCATTTTACAAAGCTATGTTATAGTTGGTAGCAGCAAAGCTACTTTTTCCTATAAAGAAGGCAAATTGACTCAAATAGTTAAAAATAATCTAGATCCAAATAATAGTTTAATCAGCACAACATCATACAAATACTTTCCTGTTTCTAATGGAGAACAGAAGATAAGTACAATAGAGGTAATGGCAGGTGTTGCAACTGCTATTAGTACTACTGAAATTTATGCCGCTGATCAAATTGATCCGAATCCTTTAAAACTAGTATCAGGGGGAACCCCTATTATTTCACCTTTTATGATAAAAAGCTCCAATGTGGAGGGTGCTTCCTCAACTCCTAATTATACTATTACTTATAGTACTGATGCAGATGGGAAAATAACATCTTATGAGCAAAAATATCCAGACAAGCCAGCAGATAATGCTATTTATACTTATATATACGAAGCTAAACAATAGAAACTAAGTAACTATTAATTGATATGCAAAGCCCTACTTTAAAATACGAGGGCACTGAAAAAGTCCTTAAGAATTAGCGGGTATTAAAAGGAGTAGGAAGCCTTGTCTTTCTGCTCCTTTTTTTGTAATTTGAGAGTGTAATCAAAAGGCCATTCAGATGTTAGTTCAG
>JBASZP010000165.1:0-8969 GCA_049660965.1 Daejeonella sp.
GCCTTAAATTTCATTTTATCAAAAAAGTGCCAAAGCACAATTCCGGCAGAAACCACAATATTAAAAGAATGTTTCATTCCAAACTGCGGGATTTCTATGCAAGCATCTAATTTTTTCATTGCATCATCACTAACACCATTTATTTCATTTCCAAAAATAAGCGCATATTTTGCATCAGTTTCAGGTTTAAAATTATTCAACATGATGCTGTTTTCAGCCTGTTCAACAGCGATGATCACATATCCTTCAGCCCTTAAACTGTCAATTGCATCCATTACATTCTGCTGGTAAATCCAGTTGATGGATTGTGTTGCACCTAAAGCTGTTTTTTCAATCTCCCGATGAGGGGGTTGCGCAGTAATTCCGCATAAAAAAATACGCTCAACAGCAAAACCATCAGCAGTACGGAAAACAGAACCTACATTGTGCATACTGCGTACACTATCTAAAATAACTACAATGGGAAGTTTATCCTGTGCTTTAAACCCTTCAATATCCACCCGTTTCAGTTCTTCTAATTTCAATTTTCGCATCAACAGCAAAAATAGAAATAGTAAATACAATTAATGATGATATATGGAGAGTTTATAAATTAGAAATGTAAAATAAAATCAAGCCCGATATAAATAAAAAAGCCTCACCTAAAGGGTAAAGCTTAAAAAAATTGAACTATATTCTCTTATTTTAATGTCGCGATGAGTTGAACAAGATCAATGAGTTTACTTGAATATCCCCATTCATTATCATACCATGAAACTACTTTTACAAAAGTATCATTTAACGCGATACCTGCTTTTGCGTCAAAAATAGAAGTGCGGGAATCACCAAGAAAATCTGTAGAAACCACATCATCTTCTGTATAACCTAAAATACCTTTCAGTTCATTTTCAGAAGCATCTTTCATGGCTTTTTTAATATCTTCATACGAAGCTGGTTTTTCTAATCTAACTGTTAGATCTACAACAGAAACATCGGCAACCGGTACACGGAAAGACATCCCGGTTAATTTGCCTTTTAATTGCGGAATAACTAAGGTAACTGCTTTTGCAGCGCCCGTTGATGAAGGAATAATGTTTTGGAAGGCTCCGCGTCCCCCACGCCAGTCTTTTACAGAAGGGCCGTCTACAGTTTTTTGAGTAGCGGTAACCGCATGAACAGTAGTCATTAAACCTTCCAAAATGCCGTATTTATCATTCAAAACCTTAGCAATAGGGGCTAAACAGTTTGTTGTACACGATGCATTAGAAACAATGGATTGATCTGCCTTAAGTTCTTTATGGTTTACACCCATTACAAAAGTAGGGGTATCATCTTTAGCAGGTGCAGACATGACCACTTTTTTAGCGCCTGCCTGTATATGCTTTTGTGCATCGGCCTGTGTTAAAAATAAACCGGTAGATTCAATAACTACTTCAGCGCCCACTTCATTCCACTTCAAATTTGCAGGGTCTTTTTCTGCTGTAACCCGAATTGTTTTACCGTTTACTACCAGGTGTCCGTCTTTAACTGCAACGGTACCATTAAATTTACCGTGTGTAGAATCATATTTTAGCATATAAGCCATATAATCCGGATCGATCAAATCATTAATACCCACAACTTCAACGCCATCACGTTCAATAGCTACCCTAAAGGCTAAACGGCCAATACGGCCAAATCCATTAATTCCAATTTTCATTTTTACTGTTAATTTTTGTTTAAATAATAATTTAATAAGTTATTAATAGGCTCTTTAATTACAGAAGCAATTTTAAGCTGATGATCTTCCGCTACTTCAAAAAGCCATTCCTGAAAACCAAATGCAATGGTGCCCACTATATGTATTGGTATTTGATCAGATGGTTTTGTTAAGGGCACAATATAAGTTTTAATATACTCATTAAACCCATTTTGCACCAATTGTTTCACAAAATTATCATTTTTATTTTCCATTAGAAAATCGGCGAATGAACTTAAAAACAAAGCAGGCTGAGTTTGCCTGTACACTTTATCTAAAATTTGTTTTCTGTCCAGATCATATTTTCTTTTAAACTCTTCATTGATGGTTAAAGGCAAAGTTTCATTCAAATAAAGTTTTAATAATCGCTTCCCCAACCAATTTGCAGAACCTTCATCTCCTAAAACATAACCTAAGCCAAAATTATTTACCCTATATTTTTTGCCGTCAAAATAGGCCGCATTAGAACCGCTCCCGATAATACCCACAATACCTTTATGATCCTGGCAAGTGGCTAAGGCGGCGCCCTGCATATCATGATCTACAACTATTTTTGAATGCTTAAAAAATCTGCTGAATGCGTTTGAGACTATTTTCTTACGCTCTTCAGAAGATGCGCCAGCGCCAAAAAAATAAATTCGTTTTATTTTCTCAGCGTAATTGATAAGCTGGTTATTTTTATTGAGAAGATGAGCAATAAATTTTTCATCATTGAAAAAGGGATTGATTCCTGTTGTTTTAAAATTGCATATTACCCGGTCTTTTTCGGCAAGTTTCCAATCAGCATGGCGGGAACCGCTGTAAACAACTGCAATCATAATAATTGAACAAATAAAATTACTAACATCTTTTAGAGGAAGGCTAAATTATATTAATTAAGATAGTTTACCTAAATTTTTCAATTTTTAAGATGAAAATAGTCCAATAATAATGTAGTGTACAAAAATACTTAGTGTATTTTTGCAATATTTTTTTGCACTTAAACTAATCGTTATATATTTATCTCATTAAACTAAAAACAGTGGAAGCTATTTTACCAAAATTCGACTCCGTATTTTCAATTGATTGTGTAATTTTTGGTTTCGATGGAGGGGAACTAAAGGTTCTGCTGATTGAACGGAATGAAGAACCGTTTAAAGACTGGTGGGCGCTGCCCGGTTATCTGGTTGAACCGGAAGAAGGAATTGACCACGCTGCTAACCGCATATTACATGAACTTACCGGTTTGCGTGACATTTATATGGATCAGTTTTACACTTTTGGTGATGTAGACAGGCATCCCCGCGGACGAGTTATTACTGTTGCTTACTATGCCATGATCAGGCTTAATGGCACCAAAGAATTAAAACCCGTTACTTCTTACGCCCGTAAGGCCGTTTGGATCCCGGTAAATGATCTTCCTAAATTAGGATTTGACCATACTAAAATATTTGAAAAAGGCTTTGAAAAGATCCGTAATAAAATAAGTTACCAGCCCATAGCTTTTGAACTATTGCCGGAAAAATTCACCTTAACCCAGTTACAGGGTCTGTACGAAGTAATTCTTAATAAGAAACTGGATAAGCGTAATTTCAGAAAGAAAATGCTGAATTATGGGATATTAAAAGAACTGGATGAGAAGCAAAAAGGTGTTTCATACCGGGCAGCAAAACTCTATAAATTTGACCGGAGAAAATATGCCAGACTTTTTCAAAAAGAACTATCCTTTGCAAAGTAATATGTCTGTCGGAAAGAGTATTAAAGAATTAAAATTAAGAGTATATTTATTAAACGGATATTATTCTAATTAAACATGAAACAACATTACTTAATGCTTTTCGGCCTGTTTTTAATTACTTCTCTATCGTGTAAAAAGCAGGATCCGGGTGAAGGTACACCTATACCGGAAACCCCTGAGAGTTCAGGTACTGAAACCGGCTTAGTTACCTATTTACCTGCATTGCCTATTGATAATGGGCAGATCACGTTGGCATTTGATGCCGCTAAAGGAAATAAAGACTTACAAAATACAGCAGGAGATGTTTACATACATACCGGTGTAATTACCGATAAAAGCGCATCAGCCAGTGATTGGAAATATGTGATAGCTGCATGGACTTCCAACCTGCCAAAGGCATTGCTGACAAAGTCAGGCGCCGGCAATACCTATACGCTTAACATAGCTAACATACGTAGTTTTTATAACGTTCCCGTTGATGAAAAGATCCTAAAACTCGCCATGGTTTTCCGCAATGCGGATGGAAGTAAAGTGGGCCGCAACAAAGACGGAAGTGATATTTATATACCCGTCTACGAAACAGGAAAATTAGCTGTACGTTTTACTTCCCCTGAATTTGAACCAACCTATTCACCTCAGCCCGTAATTAATATCAATTTAGTTGGCGAAGAACTAAACGTTACAGCTGTTTCTTCCCTTTCAGCCAATCTGTCCCTAACCTTAAACGGAGTTAGTTTCGCCATCGCAAACAGTACAACTAAAATTAGCGGGAAAGCTAAAATTACCAACCCCGGACCTCAGCAGATAAAAGTAATTGCAATAGATGGCGCATCAACCGCCGAAGCTGTGATAAATTTTATTATCAATGGCAAGGTTCAGGAACTTCCTTTACCGATTGGAGCTAAAGATGGAGTCACCTTTATAAACAATGGAACTTCGGCTATTTTTACCCTGTATGCACCCAATAAAAAAAGCGCCTATGTTATTGGCGATTTTAATGACTGGACACCCTCAGCATTAATGAACCGTACTAATGGTACCTGGTGGGTACAAATAGATAACCTCAATCCAAATTTTGAGTATGCCTACCAGTTTTTGATCGACGGTTCGTTACGCATAGCCGACCCTTATTGCGAAAAAATATTAGATCCGGGCAACGATCCTTTTTTAGGCGGAGTATACCCCGCCCTTAAACCTTACCCCGCAGGTAAAACTACCGGCATTGTCAGTACCATGTACGCCAACCAGGAAAATTATTCATGGTCTATTGATAATTTCAACCGTCCTGATAAAAAAGACCTGGTTATTTATGAACTTCATTTACGCGATTTTTTAGCCGCACATCATTACAACACCTTAAAAGATACACTGGATTACCTCCAGAATTTAGGAATTAATGCCATTGAACTAATGCCTGTTAATGAGTTTGAAGGTAATTCCAGCTGGGGATATAATCCATCCTTTTATTTTGCGGCAGATAAATATTACGGCACTAAAAACGACCTGAAACGCTTTATTGATGAATGCCATACCCGTGGAATAGCCGTAATACTAGATATGGTCTTAAATCATTCCTTCGGACAATCGCCCATGGTTCAGCTCTATTTTGACGGATCAAAACCTTCAGCAGAAAGTCCCTGGTTTAATGCAGATGCTAAACATCCCTTTAATGTGGGTTATGATTTTAACCATGAAAGCCCGGCTACCAAATATTTTGTAAAAAATGTACTGAACTTTTGGATGAAAGAATACAAAGTAGACGGGTTTAGGTTTGATCTTTCCAAAGGATTTACGCAGACTAATAATCCTAATAACATAGCTGCATGGGGCGCTAAAGATCTTAGCCGAATTGCTATATGGAATGATTATAATAACTATATTAAAAGTGTAGACAATAATAATTTCTATGTTATTCTTGAACACTTTGCAGATGACGCAGAAGAAAAAGAGCTTTCCGCTAATGGCATGATGCTATGGAATAATGTAAATTATAACTTTACCGAAGCCAGTATGGGTTACATACCTACTTCAGATTTTTCGCGTGCCTTTTATGATAAACATGGCTTTACAGAACCCAATTTAATTACTTATATGGAAAGTCATGATGAAGAACGCATGATGTACAAAAACCTGCAATATGGAAATAGTTCCCTGGGATATAACATTAAAAACCTGGCCACTGCGCTTAAACGACAGGAAATGGCCGCTGCCTTTTTTATGGCCATACCCGGCCCGAAAATGATCTGGCAGTTCGGCGAGCTGGGCTACGATATTCCAATTAATTACAAAAATGATAGAACTGGCGAAAAACCCATCCATTGGGAATATACTAAAGATCCATCAAGGCATGCACTTTATACCCTTTACAGTAAAATGATCAAAATGAAAAGGAACAACGCGGTCTTTAGAACCGGCAGTTTTTCTTCCAGCCTTGCCGGGCCTGTTAAATACATTCAGTTAAATGGGGCAGGAGTTGATGTAATGGTTATAGGAAATTTTGATGTAACTATGCAACAGGCCTCCATTACTTTCCCTTCATCAGGCACCTGGTATGATCAATTAAACAATACCTCCATTACAATTAACAATAATACTTATTCGCAGGTGTTGCAGCCCGGGGAGTTTTATGTGAATAGCAACCAGCCCTTAGATCAATAAAAAACGGCATAAAAATTAAATAAACTATTTCTAAAGATTTTTTAAGACCCTTTTACCGGCATCAAATCTTTTATTGATCTTTATCCTTAGTCATGCTCCAGGTTCCTACGTTGCTAAAAGGATTACCAGGTAAAACTTTGTTTCCAAAAGTTCCGTCTCTTAGCTTTCCTTCAGCTCCGTCAAAAATTGCTTTGATATTAGCGCCTTCACTATCAAATGTTGCAGTAAATATATTAGTAGTCGTTACAGACCAGGTACCCGTTATAAATTCCTCATGAAAATCATTCATCAATGTTACAGTATGGTCAGTTTCAATATACAAATGCATAGTATTTTCAGTCTTTTGTAAAGTATCTTTAAATACCCCGGTCCATCTGCCTTCAATACTAACTTTAGGTGTTCTAACTGTGGTATCTTTTTTACAGCCTGTAAATGCGGCTACTATTAAAATAGTAATCAATAAGAGTTTCATTATTTTCATGATCTTAATTTTTATGAGATAAGTTACTATACATTATCGGTTTATTAGAATAAAGATACATATATTTTTATTGCAACATATCTGTTTTATTTTTTTTTATTTCTCATACTTAATAAATGCCCTATTTTCTCCTATAGACCCATTTTTATAATGGTTAAAAAGATATGACATGCTTACTGCAGGAAAAAATTGCCAAAATAAAAATACTAATTCTATTTCTAATTTGTTTACCGAATAAAAAGTTTAGATTTACTGTTAAGTTCAATAAATCAATATGATACAATAATGGTCAAACTGCTACCCAACTTAAATATACTTCGTTTACTACTGGCTTTAATCGTAATCATTTATCATATTCCACCTTTATGCAAGAATTTAGGACTGCCTTATTATAATGCTCTGCCATTTTTTAATAAAGGAGATGAAGCCGTTAAATTCTTTTTTACCCTAAGCGGTTTTTTGATCATCAAATTACTCTATGTTGAAAAGGAGGAGAGCGGAACCATTAAATTGGGCAGATTTTATTTAAAAAGAATTCTTAGGATATTTCCATTATACTATTTAATAACATTTGCTGGTATTTTACTATACCATTTTATACTTCCCCTATTAAAGATCCCTTTTGAAATTAAATATGATCTGACAGACCTGCTTGTATATTATACCTTTTTCATTCCTAATGTTTTTAATTCTATTTACGATCCCGGTGCAATTCTGCTTACATTATGGTCAATAGGCATAGAAGAACAATTTTATTTAATCATTCCCATACTTCTTTTTTTTATTAAGCCCCAAAAAATAACATTCTTTCTTATTATACTGCTCATTGCTTATTTGGGTGTTTTTTTCAATTCAGCCTCCATGCAATTTTTTGATTTTCTGTATTTCTATTTCTTATTTGGAGGGATTATGGCTATAAATTATTACAGATTTAAATTTTTAAATAATAATCTGGTTAAGCTCCTCATATTTATGTTATTTATAATCCAGTTCTCTACCAATCTATTGGATTACTATGGAAAACTAATTTCCGAACTTTCAACAATGATAATTTCCGGACTATTTATTACCATGATTGCACATTACCCGCCCTATATAATCAAAAACAAATTGCTGAATTATTGCGGTCAGATATCTTATGGTATATATATGTACCACATGATAATTATTACAGGTGTTCTTTTCTTTTACATAAAGTTTTTACCAATAAGATCGCTAAATCCAATTTTTGTTATTGTATCCATTAATGTAGTGGTTATCATATTCACGCTCATCTTTGCACATTTCTCCGGTAAATATTACGAAGCCTGGTTTATAAAAAAGAAAAACAGACTTCATTGACTTTGATCTTACAAGTAAGAAAGTTTTAAAAATTACTATTTATAAATTAAAGTAGAAAAGAGTATTTCATCAAATTAAGCACATAACATCATTAATTAATATAAACCCTTAACCAAATCCAAAAATTATGAAACACCTTTACAAAAAAAATCCATGCAAAAAAATCAGTCTGACCCTAAGTCTGTTATTTCTCTTTAACCTGTGGGTAATCGCTCAAAATAATGTATCTTATAATCTTAATTCAATTCCTGTTACCGGCTTTAATAATTCTGTCTTTGGTTACCAGGCATTTAGTTTAAACACCACCGGAACCGATAATTCCGCCTTTGGTTATCGGTCACTTTATACTAATACTGCCGGAATTGGTAATACAGCTACCGGTTTTAAAACTCTATATTTAAATACTACCGGAAGTAATAATACCGCTGCTGGTTTCCAGGCGCTTTATTACAACACTACAGGATATAATAATACTGCTTATGGTCATGAAGGTCTTGTGAATAACACTACAGGATTTTACAATACGGCCAATGGTTTTAATGCACTATATTATAATACTACGGGAACTACTAATACCGCGAATGGCGTGCAGGCCCTTTACGCAAACACCACAGGGGTAAATAACACGGGTAATGGGGTAAATGCGCTTTTTTCAAACACTACCGGCAGTGGAAATGCGGCTACTGGTGTAAATACACTTTATTCCAACATCACAGGGAGTAATAATACTGCTGTAGGTTCTTATGCGGATGTAGCAACGGGTAATTTAACCAATGCTACAGCCATTGGCGCTAATGCAATAATAACCTCCAGTAATGCCGTACAATTAGGTAATAATGAAGTAACGCAGGTTTTTGCAGGTACAGGGACTAATGCTGCACTAATTGCAGGCGGCTTGCAAATTACAGGCGGAGCATTAGGCACAGGTAAAGTGCTTACTTCTGATGCCGCTGGTCTGGCTACCTGGCAAACGCCTGCCGTAACCGGCTGGTCGCTTAGCGGGAATGCAGGTATGGTGGATGGTACTAATTTTATTGGCACAACAGATAATGTTC
>JBASZP010000166.1:0-4539 GCA_049660965.1 Daejeonella sp.
AGCCTACGCTGATAAATACCAGGCAGGTTCCCATTAAGGTGGCTATGGTCATGCCCGAAATAGGGTTGGAGGATGAGCCGATCAGTCCGACAATCCTGCTGGAAACCGTCACAAAGAAAAACCCGAAAACGATTACCAACACCCCGATCAATAATTTATTGACCATGGAATCTCCCGGAATTTGCGGTAAGAGCACCATCAAGACTACAAGCGCTATACTACCCAGAATAACGGTTTTAAAGGAAAGGTCATTATCTGTACGTTTTACTTTAATTTTTTCTCCGGATGATTTACTCATGGACGCAAAACTTGATTTAAAGGATGAAACAATGGTTGGAATGGTTTTAATCAGGGTAATAAATCCTCCAGCCGCAACAGCCCCGGCCCCAATCTGCCGCACGTAGGCACGATAAATAGCCGCGGCAGTATCTCCAAATGATTTGCTTGCCGGATCCCATCCACCCGGCCCACCCGGTGTTAGCAGATCTTTTAAATATCCCAGTTTCATTAATTGCAAAGCAATGGTCTCTGCCGGAACCAATGAGGCTAAAAGCGGAATTAAGCCCAGCCATGCCAGCACACCACCCGCTACTAAAACCCCGGCTATTTTAGGACCTATAATATAACCCACACCAATGTATTCTGGTGTAATTTCACCGTTTAGGGTTGCCGATGGAAAGAATTTATTGCTTTGTTTGGTAACCCATGCCGGGGTTTCGGCAATAACATGAAATACTTTTTGAAGTATGGCGTAAGCAAAGGCAAAGGCTAAACCATAATAAGCGGTTTTTGCAAAATCACCGCCTTTTTCACCAGCAATCAGTACCGATGCACAGGCGGTTCCTTCGGGATAGGGCAGGGTACCATGTTCTTCAACAATTAATGATCTTCTTAGTGGGATCATCATCAGCGTACCTAAAATTCCGCCTAAGGCTGCCAGGAAAAATATAGGCCAGTAAGAGAAAAAATCCCCGCCATTACTGCCGGCTGAGAGGAAAAGAAAGCCGGGAAGTGTAAAAACAACTCCCGCGGCAATGGATTCTCCGGCCGAACCTGTGGTTTGGATAATGTTATTTTCGAGAATGGTGGTTTTAAAAAATTTCTTCCCGATAGATATGGCCAGCACAGCGATGGGTATGGATGCCGAAACGGTTAAACCGGCCTTTAAGGCTAAATAAACGGTTGCCGCACCGAAAATAATACCGAATAAGGCTCCCAATAAAATGGATTTGACGGTAAATTCCGCAACCTTACTATCCGCCGGGATATAAGGTTTAAATTCTTTTTCTGTTTTAGTTTGAGACATGTATTTTGTTGTTGGGTTAAGCGCTTTAAAGATAGTTTTTTATATGATAATTCTGCATACCTTCTAAAATTCTACCTGAGAAACGTAGCTTTGCCACTAATAATGGATAAACAAAATAAAGCCGTTTTTTTAGACAGGGATGGTGTTTTAAACAAAGAGTTAGGCGATTATGTTTGCTGTTTGGAAGATTTTAAAGTACTGGCGCATAATTTTAAGCCCTTACTGGAATTACAGTCCCGGGGATATTTATTAATTGTGATCACTAACCAGGGGGGATTGGCCAAAGGCTGGTATTCTGAAGAAGTTTTATCGCAAATGCATCAGCTCTTAAAACAAACCTATGCTGCGGAGGGAATAAAACTCAGGGAAATTTATTATTGCAATCATCATCCGGAATATAACGGGAAATGCCTTTGCCGTAAACCGGGCTCATTAATGCTTGAAAAGGCTATGGCCCGTTTTGGGATAGATGCATCAGCATCATACTTTATTGGCGATCGTGAGCGTGATGTGCAGGCGGGTGAAGCAGCAGGGGTAAAGGGTATTTTAATTAACAGTGATCAGTCCATCAGCGAAGTGATGGATTTAATCAGATGATTTTATTTATTTAGCTGCTGCCTTAGCATGATCTGCTAAAAACTGCGCCAGTCCGTTATCTGTCAGCGGGTGTTTCATTAAAGCGATCATGGCTGATAATGGCCCGGTAATTACATCGGCCCCAATTTTTGCACAATTGATAATATGCATTGGATGACGCACAGAGGCGGCTAATATTTGGGTTTCATAACCGTAATTATCATAGATCAGGCGGATATCTTCAATCAGGGTTAATCCATCTGTAGAAACATCATCCAACCGCCCAATAAAAGGAGATACATAAGTTGCACCCACTTTAGCGGCTAATAAAGCCTGCCCTGGTGAAAACACTAAGGTGCAATTGGTTTTAATTCCTTTTGAGGAGAAATATTTTATGGCCTTAATACCTTCGGCAATCATAGGGACTTTAACCACGATTTTTGAATTTAAAGCGGCTAATTCTTCCCCTTCTTTAACCATAGTGGCAAAATCTGTAGCAATTACTTCGGCGCTAACATCCCCATCAACAATATCGCAAATTGCTTTATAATGCTTAATTACATTTGCATGCCCGCTTATTCCTTCTTTAGCCATCAGGCTGGGGTTAGTAGTTACACCATCTAAAACGCCTAAATCCTGCGCCTCTTTAATTTGAGCGAGGTTTGCCGTATCAATGAAAAATTTCATAGTTTCAATTTGTTTATTTGTTAATGAGCTTATTTGTCAATTGGTTTTTAGTTGTTGCAATAATTTTTGTTATAATTTTTTGAATTATCTTTAGATCATTCAACAGGGCTTGAACTAATTCTTTATTACTTATTTCATTACATAATAACAACCAATATTCAGTTTCATCAGCCTCTTTAGCGGCTATTTTAAATTTGTGAATAAAATCTGCTTTGCTTTCTGCATTTTGAGCTTCTCGGGTGTTTGCACCAATAGATGTTCCTGAACGTAGTAATTGATTTGAAAGAACAAAATGTCGTTCATTCTGTAAATCCTGAGAAAATTTTAAAATGCTGATGGCAAACTGAAAGGTTTTATCAATGATAAGATTGTCTTGAAGAGGAACTTTAGCCGTCATTGACAAATCGTAAAATAATCTAATTGACAAATTAAAAAAATGGGCAAGCACCTTTTATCGCACCGCTACAACCTTCTACCCTTGCTGCGTTCCCACCCTGGGGGAGTTCAAAGGGAGCTGGTCGTAAAAGACTTGCCCGCGACAAAAGTAGAAAAAAAAAACAATTCTGCACCAAAGCTCAAAATGATTTTTTTGTGCAATTTAAGCTTGTTTTACATGATTTTTGCTCTGCAATTCTCTTTTGAGATTAATTGCTAATTTGCATTTAAAGTCCAATACCTGTACATTTAATAATTCAGCAAAATGTAAAACTTAATAAACTAGTTGAAATGAAACTGCTCTGCTTTTTTTTATTACTGAATATGGGCTATAATTGCTCAAGTACATCCAATGTTAAAATGAATTATGGTGAAATTGCAACATTTAAAAAAGGACGGTTACTTTCTTTTCCGGACTTTGATATTGAATATACAGGGATCAGAAAGGAAACAAGTCATTTCAATAATGGGCATAGTTTTACTTTTACACTTTATGATTTCTTAATAAAGAAGAATGGTGTAGAAAAAACTATTTCCTGGTCTCCGGGGACAGGGGATATAGGACCACAGAACTTTGAATTTAATGATAAGAAATACACCATTGAACTCAAATATTCTATTAATCACAAAAAACGATTAGATGATGATGAATTTGTAATTAATAAAAGTTTATAATGTTTTATAATTTGATATAGAGGATGAATCTACAGAAATAGTTATTAAACTTGTAGCAATCTAATTTGCTTTTATATCTAAAAGAAACGCTTTAAACATCATTTTGTATTTTTATCACACTAAACATCAATGAGTATTAAACTATCACAACGTTATTTATATGGATTATCCACTAACAATTAAATTCCCATACTTTTCTTTTAAACAAAAATTTACCGTTTACGATCAAATTGGAAATAAACTCTTTAAGGTTTCTAAAACTATTTTTTCAACCAAAGATGAAGTAGAGGTAAGAAATGCAAATGGTGAAATTGCCTATAAGATCGTCAGCCAGGAAAGCAAAATTTCTGAAATCCCAAGTAACTGGGATGTGGTTACCGCTTCCGGTGAAATTTTGGGTGTAATTGGTACCGACTTTGCAAACCTGGTAGAATCAAATACCTTCGGTGAAGGTCAGATGGCAAGTTTGGCTGCTGATTTTGTAGAATCCATGGCAACTACTGTTGCCTTGAAAATGTATATCATTAACAATACAAACAACAATCCAATTGGTAAGATAGCCCCGCTTAAATCAAGCATGGCGGTGCAGCAATTGCCATTTTTACAAAACCTTATTAGTAAATTTCCATTCGGAATGGCTAATAGGTTTATAAATCCCGAGTATAATATAACGATGGGTGAAAATAAGGTAATGAGTTTGAAAAAGGTAAGAACAATGTTCATTGATAAATATAGCTTAGATCTTCAGGTAAAGATGAGCGAAAAAGAAGAACAGCTGTTTTTAAATACTTCTCTACTCGTAATTTTAAATGAACGGGCTTTTTTAAAAGCTATGTATTCTTAGCCTGGTAGATTTAAGC
>JBASZP010000167.1:0-12864 GCA_049660965.1 Daejeonella sp.
GTCAAATCATAAATAATTAACCTTTTAAATTTTAATGATCATGAAAACAAATCAATTTACCCCCCCCCCCCATTTATTAACTAAATCTCCCTTTTATTATTTCTTAAAAAAACCGCTGATCTTCACTTTATTAGCAATTACACTTACATCCGTTTCCTGTAAAAAAGATAAAAAACCTTCTGTTTCAACACCTATACCTGCTACGGTAGATTATAATGGCTTTACCTACCATACCGTTAAAATAGGTTCACAGGTATGGTTAATGGAAAACCTTCGTACCACCAAGTATAATGATGGAACAACTCCTATAACTCTTGCAAATACTAATCAGAAATGGAAAGATGCAGGCATGGAAGGAAAAGAAGTTTATGGACCTTCTAATTATTCTGCTAATAATACAGAAACTTATGGCTTATTATACAATTGGTATGCGGTCAGTAAAAATTTAGCGCCTAAAGGATGGCATATAGCTACTAAAGATGAGTGGGAGGTGTTACGAAATTTTTTAGGGGGTGAAGCAATAGCCGGTAAAGCTATGAAAGAAAAAGACTTTGACCATTGGGATAATTTTAATAGTGGCGCTTTTAATGGTACCAATAGCAGTGGATTTAAAGCTTTACCTAGCGGTTGTTGGTTGGGTGACGAATATGGGCCTTCACCCATTAAAGAAGAAGCATGGTTTTGGACTGCTACTGCTTCCAGTAATGCTGGTGCTTATTCATATCAATTGTATTATAAGGATAATTCTTTAAAACAAGACAACTTGATTAAGAAATATGGCTTTTCTGTTCGCTGTATTATGGATCAACCAGCCAAGTAATTTTAATCTATTAATTTATTAAGTAAAAGCCGGGGTATTGTTCTCCGGCTTTTTTTATAAAAGGGTGCTTAGCTGATTTGTTAGGTATTAAAAAAGTTAGAAAAAGATTTTATAAGTCTTTCATTTAACAAGTTTACCAGGCTGAAAAGGATCAGCAGGTTTTTGAATAGGGTTTATGTGTTGAGCGTAAGTTTCCCGGATACGGCAAGCAGGTTGACACCTAAGTAAAATATTTTAACTTTGCTTTATGCAACAACGTTTTTATTTTGACACATCAGTTTTTGGCGGACTTTTCGATATAGAATTTGCAGAGGAAACTACATTGCTTTTTGAAAAAGTTACTTTGGGGCAAATCAAATGCATTTACTCTAACTTGACAGAAAGTGAATTAACGAGTGCGCCTGAACGAGTTAGAATTTTTTTTGAGAATTTAAAAGAAGAATTTAAAGAAAAGGTAATAGTAACACCCGAGGCGTTCCAACTTGCACAAACATATGTTAGCGAAAGGGTGGTAGGCGAAACAAGCTTAGGTGACTGCATTCACATTGCTACCGCTACATTAAACAAAGTTGATATGCTTGTAAGCTGGAATTTTAAACACATCGTAAACGTTTATAGAATTCGAGGTTATAATTCCATAAATTTACGTTTAGGGTATGGAACTTTAGAAATACATTCACCAAAGGAAATTGTAAACAATGAAAACGAAGATTAAAGTTGAAAAAGAGTTTGACACCGTTAAAACTTTTAGAGAAATAAAAGACAGGATTTCAAAGGACATAAAAGGAATGACTTTTGAACAATTGCAGGCTTATCTTGACAAAACAAAATTGAAGTCAAAAACTGCATAAACTGATCGAACCTGCTCCCAACGGGGATTTGTTGTTATAAGGACTGAAGAATAAAGGCCCAAGTATTATAGTTCAATTTATCCTTAATATCCCAAATTTTCGGGAAGGTGGCGTTCCCTGATTTCCCTGCAATGCCAGGTTCTGAACCAACAGGCGTATAATTATATGATTATATATTTTAAATCTTAAATTATTAATGTATTAAATTATATTAACATCCTATTTTACTATTTTTATATCCGGCATCATATTTGAATGTACCCGTCAAATCATAAATAATTAACCTTTTAAATTCTAATGATCATGAAAACAAAACAATTCTATCCCTATTCATTAACTAATTCGTCTTTATATTCTTTCTTTAAGAGGCCACTTATCTTCACTCTATTGGCAACTATACTGATGACTGTATCCTGTAAAAAGGATATAGACCCTGCTGTTACAGTACCTGCTACAGTAGATTATAATGACTTTACCTATCACACCATTAAAATAGGTGAACAGGTATGGATGGTAGAAAACCTTCGTACCACCAAATATAATGACGGTATAACTCCTATACCTCTTGCAACTATTTCTCAGCAATGGAGTGACCCAACCGGAGCTTATGCACCTTATTTACCCGAACCTGAGGATAATACAAAAACTTATGGCTTGTTATACAGTTGGTATGCGGTCAGTAAAAATTTAGCGCCTAAAGGATGGCATATTCCTACCAGAGAAGATTGGAACCAGCTAAGAACTAATTTAGGCGGTAAGGAAAAAGCCGGCAAAGCTATGAAAGAAAAAGATTTTGAACATTGGGACGATTTTAGTAATGGTGCTTTTAATGGTAGTAACAGCAGTAAATTTACAGCTTTACCGGGCGGTATTCGGGGCAATTCATTTATTTTAATTAGAAAAAACGCATATTTTTGGTCCGCTACAACTTACAGTGATACCGAAGCTTATGGGAATATATTATCTTCTAGTACGGATTCTTTCGACGAATCATCGGCTATTAATAAGAAATCTGGTCTTTCTGTTCGTTGTATTATGGATGAACCAGCCAAGTGACTTTTTAATTTAAAAGTAAAAGCGGGGGTAGTTTTCTCCGGCTTTTTGTATAAAAGGTTAAAAATAAACTAACCTCTCATTTTATCCAGCAGATCACTTAACTCACCTGCTTCGTCACTGCTTAAATGTCCGTTCAGTATTTGTTCGGTATCCATTTCAGTATCCAGGTTTTTTAATACTTCCAGGCCTTTGGCGTTAATTACAATGTCAACCGCACGCCTGTCTCTTTCACTAACAGCCCTGTTAACCAGTTTCTTTTGAACCAGCCGTTCCACTATCCTGGAAGCATCGCTCATTTTATCCAGCATCCGTTCTTTTAATAAGTTAACGGTTGCCGGGTTCGGGTACTGCCCGCGTAATATTCTTAAAATATTATATTGCTGTAAGGTAATGTCGTACTTATCCAGCCGCTGGGTTAATAAATTAGTTAACCAGCTATAGGTATATAAAATGTTAACAACAGTTTTGTGAAAATTATTACTAAACTTATTATTTGAAATTTCTTTCTCTATTTTCATTGACTAAATTATTTCTCCATTTTCAAATTAACACATCCTCAAATTAGCATATTAACAAATTAACACATTTTCAAATTAGCAAATTGAGATATGAGCACATTAAATCACTTTTCCTGTTTGGGTGTATCTTTATTTTTACCGTAATTCCATGGGCAATGTTTGCATTTGTTTTTACAACATGAACCTCTTTTTAAATGGTATTGTTCTGTAAATACCAAATTTCCATTAGCATCAATATAATAATCCTGGTTTTCTGTCAGCATTGGTTTAACAGTTTTATGGGCAGCCGGTTTTCGTAATATGTTTTTAAGCGCTTGCCATTTCCATGCAGGGTCCATACTTCTTTAGGCTGTACTTTCCCAATCATGGTTATAATATCGTTCCAATCCACATGATCGGAAATGTACAGGTCCATGTCATTATGAGTTTGCAGGCTTTTCCATCCGGAAGCAAAAACACGCATCACATTCTTAGCCCTGAAATAGCTGTTAAACGTTATGGGCGGTACAATATATACATAACCCAGGTCAGGCTGTTTCATTAATTTACGATCATATAATTGATATTTACCAGGATTAAACCCCAATTGTTCATAAATTTTATTGATGGGTAAAATAGTATGGTGTACCAGCACTTTACGATCGGGGCAATATTCATCAATCAGATTGATTAAACGCTGGGCTTTACCCAAAGCATAAGCGCCTAATAAGATATTATGTTCATGTTTATTAAACTTCCGGATTTCATCTTCTGGTTTTGGATGTATGATATCAGGGTCTGCAAAAGTAGTTTCAGTGATCAGTACATCCGCATGAATAAAATCAATGGGTTCGCAGGTTACATCTTTTTGTAGCTTATAATCACCGGTATATAAATATTTTATTTGCTTATATTCCATTAAAACCTGTGCGGAGCCTATAATATGTCCTGCGGGGATGAATGTAATTTTAACCCCTCCGAGCTCAAAACTGTTATAAAAGGGCTGGATTAAAAATTGTTTGCCCGCGTTTTTTTTATACCGGTGTTGCATAATAGCGGCTGTTGCGGCTGTACAGTAAATGGTATTATTTCCGCTTACAGCATGATCTCCGTGAGCATGTGAAATTACAGCTTGTGAAACTGGTTGTTTTGGATCAATATAAAAATTACCTGTTTTACAATATAAACCGCAGGTATCTAATACTAAAAAATCTTCAATAATCATTTACCTGAATTCTTTAGCGACAAAAACTTTTGATGCAAAGCGAGTATTTGTGGTATTAGCAATTGTTGTTCGTCATTAATTACTATAAAATCTGCTAAGGGTTCTTTTTGTTCATCGGTCAATTGCCTGGCCATCCGTAATTTAACTTCGGCTTCTGTAATCTGGTCACGCTGCATAATACGTTTGATCTTAATTTCCAGGGGCGCTTTTACCAAAACAGAATAATTACACATTTTATAGGAATCGCTTTCAAATAATAAAGCGGCTTCTTTTAATACATAAGGGGTATTCTGCTGATAATTAACCCACGTATCAAATGCTTTAAACACGGCAGGATGAACTAAAGAATTAAGTTGCATTAATGCTTTTTCATCTTTAAAAACACGCCCGGCAATGTATTTCCGGTTTAATTCACCGGTAGCAGAATAGGATTGATTCCCAAAAGCATGAATAATATCTGCTTTAAGTTCAGCGGTATTCATTAATTGTTTTGCAACAGCATCTGCATAAAATACAGGGATACCTAATAATTCAAAAACCTTGCAGACAGTAGTTTTCCCGCTTCCAATTCCGCCTGTTATTCCAATTTTTAACATTATTTATAAATAATAAAGTCTGCAGTTTGCGGTTCAATTTTTACCAGTTTACAGAAATCCGGAAAACGGGTAATTTTTAATGTCAAAGAGCTATAATTTTCTGTTTTCCATTTAGTAAGGTCAATTCCTGCTTCAAAATGGTTTTTATCTATTTTAGAATAGTTACTTAAAGCTGTGGTAAATGTAATTTTAACTTTTTGGGGCAATAGTTTTATGTTATTAAATGGGGTATTATTAAACACTTTTATTGGTACTTCTATCACTTTTTCTGTAAACTCATCTACCGGAATTTGAATATCAACCGCTGATGGATAAATATCAACATACTTTAATCCCGGCTTTTTGAGAGTGACTTTTGTATTAATTGTTTTACTAACTTTTTTCAATTTCAACAGGTTTGTTTCCCAAAAATGGATCTTTTCAATATCGCTTTGAGGGCCTATAATGGTTACATATTGGGGCTTTAATTTCACTTTACCCGAAAAATAATGCTGGCCTTCAAATTCGATATGATTTATCAATTTTATGGGTATTTTCTTTGCTGAACGTATAGAGAAATCAAAGTAAAGGGTATCCGGTTGTACATACACAACCTTCTGGTTAGACTCAAACTGCTTATTTAATTCATCCAACTGATCTGTAAACGTGATATAATTTGTTTTGCCTAATTTTTTAAGGCTCACATTTACAGATTGCGGATTAATACGCAGTTTAGAAAACAATAATTGCCAGCCTGTTCCCTGTATCTGTAAAATAACGGTATCTGTTTGTAAAGGATAAAAGGCCTTATTTTGAGGAGGATTAGTATAGTTTAATAAGGTTTTAATCTGGTAAACATAGCTGTTAGAAAATGCGAAAAATAGCCATGCAACA
Organism: Daejeonella sp.; assembly: GCA_049660965.1. Taxonomy (GTDB): domain Bacteria; phylum Bacteroidota; class Bacteroidia; order Sphingobacteriales; family Sphingobacteriaceae; genus Daejeonella. The sequence continues at coordinate 5,919 of JBASZP010000167.1, forward strand.
ATAGAAATAAACAAACAGAAAAAGAATAATGAAACCTTTCTGCGTTCTTGTTTACTAAGTTTTATGATGGGCATGAACTAATGTACCAAAATATTATTAAATAAAAATGCCGTTCCCAAAATGGAAACGGCAAAATATACTGACTTTATTTTTAGGCCTTTGCATTTAAGGCTCTGGATGCCTCTAAAGAAACAGCAGATTTTTCAAAACGGATTTTTGTTCCGCTTTCTACTTCTATTACAAAAGTAGTGTCGTTCATTTCTACAATTTTGCCATGTATCCCTGAATTGGTAATTACTTTATCTCCTTTTTTCAATTCTTCAACATATTTTTTCTGGTCTTTAGCTTTTTTCATCTGCGGCCTGATCATAAAAAAATAAAAGACCACAATAATCGCCACCATTGGCAAAAATCCTTTCAACTGGTCCATTGAAATTTGCAATAAAATTGTGTTTAGCATTATATGATATAGTTTTTAGGGTTTAATTTCTTTTACATTACCAATCAGGTGTAATTCGGTATTCTGAGGGATTGTGTTTGCCTGGATTGTAATTACTTTATTTTGCATTCCTCTTTTACCTGTACTGTTAAACACCACATGTATTATACCTTCTTTACCGGGTGCAACGGGTTCTTTTGGATATTCTGGTATGGTGCAGCCACAGGTAGCAGATGCAGCGCTTATTATTAAAGGATTCTTTCCAATATTTTTAAACCTGAAATCATAAGATACTTTTTCGCCCTCAGAAATTTGTCCAAAATCATAGGCTTCTTTTTCAAATTTAAAAATGCCTGCATTTTCCTTGCTTATGGGTTCATCAACTTTAATTTTGGTTGAAGTATCTAAGCTATTTGTAGTCTGATTTGATGGAGTAGTTGTACATGCTGCAATAAAAACAGCCAATGAAGCTAATAAAAATAGTTTTTTCATCTCTTTTATTCGTTTAATCCTCTGCCGGTTTTTTTAATCTTTCCGGCAGATTTCAGGTCCGCAAAAATTTTGTCTAAAATACCGTTTATAAATGAATTACTCTTTGGCGTACTAAACTCTTTTGAAATTTCTATATATTCATTAATAGATACTTTTACAGGTATGGAAGGAAAATGGACTAATTCTACAATCGCCATCCGCATCAATAAAGTATCCATCATTGCAATCCGGTCTGCTTCCCAATTTTTAGTTTTTTGGGCTATTAATTTCTGGTATTCAGTTTCAAATGCAATAGTTTTTGTAAACAGATCAATTAAAAAGGGTTTATCTTCATCCCAGTTAGGGCAAATTTCTGCCAGTTGATTATCCCCAAAGTTTTCGCTTGAAAAGTTTTTAAATGTTTTGGCAATTAATGCCTGTAACACATCCTTGTCGACAGGCCAGTTTATGAATTTTTCTTCAAATATTTGTTCAACACCAGGTGATTTAAGAATTAGTTTTTTAAAAATATGCTTAATAATATCTTTATCAGCTTTAATGGTATGATGGGTAATTGCAAGAAAATCTGCATATTCTTTAGAACTTTTAAGGGCTATAAATATTGATTTATTCACTTCGGGATCAAAAGCCCAGGATATTTTATACTTTTTTACCGCGGCATTATATTCCTGATTTTGTAATAAAGATTGTATAAATAAATTATGCTTAAGCTTAGTGCTGGCATTAAGATCATCCTTAGTTGGTAAATGTTTATTCGCCCGTTCTTCCGCATCAATAATGCTATAATCCGCTACTTCAACCAATAAAGATAATAACCAAATGTACATTTCATAAACCTGGTCAACGCTTTTTAATAATTCATTTTCAAATTGCCTGACAACTTTTGATTCTGATTGCTGATAAGCATATACTATTTGCAATGCCTTTACCCTCAAATGCCTTCTGTTTAACATGTATAAGAACGATATTTATATATATTTACCTACTATTAATTAATAGGATGCTTTTATTTTGCGAATATCATCAATGCGCTTTTCGGCGATTTTGTTTGCCGCTTCACTGGTTGGGATATTTTCATTTTTTGATTTTTGTAATACGTTACGTGTAGTTTCATAAATATTCTCGGCCAGCTGCATGGTACGTTTTTTATTAAAACCAGCAATTTCCGAATATCCATTTATTAATCCTCCTGCATTAATTAAATAGTCAGGGGCATAAGTAATTCCTTTTTCCAGCAGCATTTTACCATGTATCTGCTCATTGGCTAACTGGTTATTAGCTGAACCTGCTATAATAGCAAATTTCATTTTTTTTATTGTTTCAGTATTTACCGTAGCGCCTAAAGCACATGGGGCATAAACATCAGCATCAAGATCAAAAATATTATTGTTTGAAACAGCCTGTGCACCATATTTTTTAGCAACCTGCGCTAAACGTTCATTATTAATATCACTAATATAAACCTTTGCATTTTCATCTCTGAGTAAATGAACTAAACGTTCTCCAACCTGTCCAATACCCTGTACCGCAATAGATTTACCTGCCAGGTTATCATTACCAAAAACCTCTTTAACACAAGCTTTAATACCCATTAAAACACCTTTGGCCGTAACTGGCGAAGGATCTCCGCTGCCCCCTAAAGTTTCTGCCACACCTGTTACAAAACCTGTTTCCATACGGATGTATTCCATATCTTTTTGATTGGTACCCATATCTTCCGCAGTAATAAAAGATCCGTTCATGTTTTTAATAAACCTCCCGTATCTCCGCAATAAAGCCTCAGTCTTATCAACACGGCTATCTCCAATAATTACGCCTTTACCTCCACCCAAGTTAAGCCCTGTAATAGCTGCTTTATAAGTCATCCCGCGTGATAAGCGTAAAACATCCTGTAAAGCCTCTGCTTCGGTTTTGTATAACCACATACGCGTACCACCGAATGCCGGACCAAGTGTAGTATCATGTATGGCAATTATTGCTTTAAGGCTGGTATCGGGATCATGGCAAAAAACCACATTTTGATGCCCGAAAGTACTAAGCTGGTTGAAAATTTGATTTTCCTGGGATCGGGTTGAGGGCATATTATGTTGAGGATAATATTAATTACAGCTTAAGGCCACAAAAGTAGTAAAATTTCTATAGCACCAACCCTATACCCTTCTCTTGTCATAGAAAATAAATATAAAAACATCTATCACAAACTCTAAATGTAAAATTCTGCCTACTTTTACTCCTACGGTACAATGAAACACCTGGCTTATCTCAATAAATTTTTTTATAAATATCGCTGGCGGCTTTTGCCCGGAGTATTATTTGTTATTTTATCCAATCTTTTTGGAGTTTTGCCCGCACAGGTTATACGTACTGCATTTGATCTGGTGAATGAAAATATTATGATTTACCGTTTGTTTGATGGTTTTGAAAGGCAAAAGATAATTTATGAAGTATTTGCTTATAGTTTAATGATGTTTGGTGGTGTGGTATTAATCCTGGCCTTATTAAGAGGTATCTTTTTATTTTTTATGCGGCAAACCATCATTTTAATGTCCCGGCATATTGAATATGACCTTAAAAACGAAATCTATCAACACTATCAAAAACTATCCATGGCCTTTTACCGCCGTAACAATACCGGTGATCTGATGAACCGTGTAACCGAAGATGTAAGCCGTGTGCGAATGTATATTGGCCCGGCAATTATGTACACGATTAATACGGGAGTACTTTTTTTGCTGATTATTTATGCGATGATCAGCGTAAATTTTAAACTGGCCATTTATAGTTTATTACCACTCCCCGTTTTAGCCTTAACCATCTATTTTGTTCACAGCATAATTAACCAGCGAAGCGAAAAAATACAGCAGCAACTCTCCAATCTCTCCAGTTTTGTACAGGAAACATTTTCGGGCATACGTGTGGTAAAAGCTTATGTACGCGAAGATGATATGCGTAAAAAGTTTGCCGCAGAAAGTGAAAATTATAAATCGCATGCTATGTCATTAGTACGGGTACAAGCTTTATTTTTTCCCATCATGCTGTTAATGGTGGGTTTAAGTACCATTATTACCATTTATATTGGGGGTACAGAAGTAATGAACGGCACCATAACTTCGGGTAATATTGCCGAGTTTATAGTCTATGTAAACCAGCTTACTTTCCCTGTAACTTCATTAGGATGGGTTATTTCCTTAATACAACGTGCGGCCGCATCGCAAAAAAGAATAAACGAATTTTTAAAAACCAAATCGGAAATCACTTCCGGGGAAGAAGAAAAGGTCAATCTAAACGGAAAAATACAATTCAAGAACGTCAGCTTTACATACCCTGATACCGGAATTGAAGCCTTAAAAAATGTTTCCTTTGAAATTAACCCTGGAGAATTTGTAGCCATTATCGGCCGGACAGGATCAGGGAAATCTACTATTGCTAACCTGCTCATGCGAATGTATGATACCACCGGCGGAGATATTTTAATTGATGATATTCCTGTTAAAAATATAAACCTGGATAGCCTTCGGCAGCATACAGGATTTGTACCACAAGAAGTTTTTCTATTCTCTGAAACCATCAGGAATAATATTTCTTTCGGATTGAATACTTTAAAATCTGGGAGCGTGAAACAAGCCGCTAAAGATGCCGCTGTTTATCAAAACATCATGGAGTTTGACCAGGGCTTTGAAACCTTTATCGGCGAACGTGGTATTACCTTATCAGGCGGGCAGAAACAACGCGTTTCAATAGCACGGGCCATTGTAAAAGAACCGCAGATCTTAATTTTTGACGATTGTCTCTCGGCCGTAGATACCCGTACTGAAGAAGAAATTTTAAAGAACCTTAGCCGGGTCATGAAAAATAAAACCAGCATTTTAATTGCCCACCGCGTATCTACCATAAAAAACGCCGATAAAATCTTAGTGTTCGATAATGGTGAAATTATAGAACAGGGTACACATCATAGTTTAATGGAAAAACGAGGCAGTTACTTTGAATTGTATGAGAAGCAATTGCTGGAAGAACAAGATGCCTAAAATTGAAAATACATCCTTGTAAGATGCAGAAGTTTATTTTGAACAAAAATAAATGAAAAAAACAATAGGACCTTTAGAGTTTACAACATCAGATTTAAAGGCTAATAAAAACGGTTATATAAGTTCTAAACAAATAGAGCAATTAAAAGTACTGGCAAAAAGCATGTACAAATCTCTATTAAAACCTATATATGCTGTACTGGGATTCCATTTTATATGTGCAGTAATAGCATTCTGGTAATTTTTTTAGAACTGAAAAATTAATGTTTGAAGAGGCTATTTTAGTAATTTTAATATCAGCTATATTTACAATAGGGTTATTATACATTTTCCTTAATAAAGCTAAGGCCTTACCGAATGCAAATTTATCTCAAATTGAAGGAATAATGAAATTAGGATGGCATAACAGGGGCAAACATTCATTCCAGGCATATTATGTACTTGCTGACAATAAAACAGTTATATTTCGTGATAATAGGAGTTACCCGTTTGAAGAAGACAAATTTTACCGGATATTTTACTGCAAACATGGATATGGTGTATCAGAGAATGTGATCATTTCATTTGAAAAGAAATAAGGCTAATTAAGTGAAACTGACCAGATGAAAACATATTATTTTGAGCTGCTTAAAACCCCAATGTTAAGTCATTAGCGAAATAAAGCAGGCCTTGTTTATTCACATAAGCTTTGAGCTGAAATTAACCCGGCAAAACAAAACCGATAGTTAATTGGTTAACAAACAAAAAATTGATTGCTAAATTTATATTTAACTATTATATTTACCATCATAAAAACAAATGAAATAATGGGAGATTTTGAAAACAAAGAAAGAGACGAGGTTTTTTCAAAAAAAGTAAGAGCCGGAAAACGAACCTATTTTTTTGATGTAAAAGCTACGCGGTCCAACGACTATTATGTAACTATTACCGAAAGCAAGAAACGCCTGGAAGACGGTGTTTTTATTAAACACAAAATTTTTCTGTACAAAGAAGATTTTGAAAAGTTTGCCGAGGGTTTAAAAGAAGCCGTTGATTACGTTAAAACTAACCAGGAGGTTGTAGAGAAACGCTACGAATTTACCGAAAATCATATTGAAGCTGCCAAAGCTGATGATGATTTTTCCTTTACTAGTTAATATTTAAAAGAAACATCCCCCAAGAATTAAAGCTATTCTGAAATTTCGGAATAGCTTTTGTTGTATATATTAAAAAATGATATAAATAATTATGCTAATTTTGTTAAACAACTCTAAAAACAACACTTCTAAAATTATTATTGTTTAATTTAAACAGCATTATTAATGGGACCTTTTGAGTTTACCCAAGAAGACCTGGCATCTAACAGAAAGGGATTAATTACCCCCTGCCAAAAAGAATGGTTAAAAATACTAGCCACGAGTATACTAAAATCTTCACAAAAAAGCAGTAGTATTGTATTTGGATTTTTTCTTATTGCCTATGCGCTGATATTAGGCTTTTTTCTTCAAAATGAAAATTCACGCAAAGTATTATTTGCAAATTCCTCAAACTTTATAGCAATTGCTATAGCTTTCGTTTTAGTGGTTACTATACTGGCAATCGGCGTATATATGAACCGCAGAAATGCTCAGAAACTATTAAATGCAACTTTACTTAAAGCCGAAGGAAAAGCAAAATTAAGCCAGCATTATTATACCAAAAGCGCATTTACCGCCTATTATGTATTTATTGGGAAAAATAAATTTACTTTCCCTGATGATATGAGCCGTAGTTTTGAAGAAGGGGAAAATTATCAGATATTTTACTGCAAATTCGGCGGTAATAACCTGATTCTTTCATTTGAAAAGAAGCCAGATTATATTTAAAAAAAGCCTGGAGAATAATACGAGGGCACTGAAAAAGTCCTTAAGAATTAGCGGGTATTAAAAGGAGTAGGAAGCCTTGTCTTTCTGCTCCTTTTTTTGTAATTTGAGAGTGTAATCAAAAGGCCATTCAGATGTTAGTTCAG
>JBASZP010000168.1:0-6284 GCA_049660965.1 Daejeonella sp.
ATAAGAATAAAACCGCCATAGCAAAAAGGCAAGCCGAAAAACAGAAAGAACCCCGGATACCTAATACCATACTCAATGTTTTATCACCTCGTTTGGCATCCTCTTGATGCTGATAAACCTGGGTAAGCGGGTATGATGCCCCAATAAGAAAAGAACAAATTAAACCGACCAGAATAAAGTTCATATTCCAGCCAAAAAATAAATTCAGACCGGAGATTGCCGCATAAGTACTCCAATATACAAAGCCGCCCTGAAAAATAAATACAATTAAAAAACTAATGACAGGGTATTTCTTAAACCGTGTAAGCGGATGACTATACAATTTAGATAGCAACCCATATAAAAAAACAACCAATACAAACTGCAAACTCACCAATAAGCTTAGTAACAGAGCAACTAATTCAAGGAATAAGGAGAAATAGTACAGGCTTTTATCCACTTTTGGCGGCCTTTCAACCAATGCAATACTACCTTCATCCTTATCAAAATAACTGTTATAACCATTACTTGAAGGATAAACCATCAAATGCCAGATAATAAAAACAAGTATAGCATGACCTAAGTTTATTACAGGTACCTGACTTAATGCAAAGAAAAATACAGGCATTAAAAAAAAGGAGAAAACCAATCTCAAATGAATAATTGCAGATCGTGATGGAATTAATCCGTTTAATTTCATGTACTAAAATACATTAATGTTATTGGATTATTAATTTAAAACACTATACGAGAAGAAAGTTTAGAATAAAATACTATTAAAAACTCAATCTTAGGACTTTTTTAGATGAAATATCAACAAAAAATAAAAAGCATCATTCTATTCTATAACCTTTCTGATTATCTTAAAATTTCATCATCTCAATACACAAATAATTAGTAGTTTGCCTGTATAATGATGTATAATGATTAGCTGCATTTCTGCGATCGGTATCGCCAATCCAAAACATAAAGTTTCACAAACTGAAATATACCATTTTATGGTTAATGCTTTTAAACTTAGTGAGGATAATGCCCTGCGTTTAAAACAGATCTATGACCATTCCGGTATTGATTACCGCTATTCAGTAATTCCTGATTTTGCAGAAAACAAACCCGGTAATTATACTTTTTTTGCCAACAGCCTAAATCTCGAACCCTTTCCGGAGACAAAACAACGTCTTCAATTATATCAAAATACTGCCATTCATATTGCTACAGAAGCGGCAAATAATTGCTTAAATTCATTTCCCACAGATATTGCCTCAAAAATTACACATCTCATTACCGTCAGTTGTACCGGAATGTACGCCCCCGGAATTGATATTGAACTGGTAGAAAAACTTGGTTTAAACCTGAATACAGAACGCACCTGTATTAATTTTATGGGATGTTATGGCTCAATTAATGCGCTAAAAGTGGCGGATTATATTTGCCGTGCAAATGAACATGCTAAAGTACTTATTGTTTCCGTTGAACTTTGTACCCTGCATTTCCAAAAAGAAAACACACTGGATAATTGGGTTTCCAATTCGCTTTTTTCTGATGGTGCGGCGGCCGTAGTAGTAGAAAATACAATCAGCAAAACAGTTCCAAAAAACCATTTGGAATTAAATACTTTTTACTCCGAATTTATACCCGAAGCTAAAGATGAAATGGGATGGTATGTGGGTAATTCAGGTTTTGAAATGACACTTACTTCTAAGGTTTCCAAACAAATTAAACAGCATATTAAAACCATTACCCAACGTCTTCTGGAAAAAGCCCACTTAGAATTTAAAGATATTAACTCTTTTGCCGTGCACCCCGGAGGAAGAAAGATTTTGGAAGCTACGGAAGAAGCATTAGGCTTTTCCAAAGAAAAGAATAAGTTTGGCTATGATATTTTACGCGATTTTGGTAATATGTCATCTGCAACAATACTATTTGTTCTTAAAAAAATTTTAGAAGATAAAACAGTCACCAAACAACAAAACATACTAAGTTTTGCATTCGGGCCCGGCCTTACGGTTGAATCAATGGTTTTACAAAGAAACTCCAATGCCTGATTTTAGTAAACGCAGCAATGAAAATGAAATGATGGACAATTTTTCACTTGATCATTCCATTATTGATCCTATAATGGATGAATTGGAAGTAGTCAATAAATTACTCGGCGGTTACAGTGTGTTCTTTAATGCTTTCAATCGATTGGAAATTCAAAACGACATGACCATTAGTGACTGGGGTTGTGGCGGCGGCGATTCGCTGAGGGTAATTGCCAAATGGGCAAGAAAAAGAAATTTAAAAATTACTTTTATAGGTGTAGATGCAACAGCCTCTGCCATAGAATATGCCCGGTTAAAATCAGCAGATTATCCGGAAATTTCTTATATAATGGCGGATGTAATGAGCGATAACCTAACCGAAAACCAATTTGATCTAATTATTTCGAGCCTGTTCACACACCATTTTGAAGATGAATACTGGGTAAAGCTAATCCGTAAAATGAACTATTGTGCAAAATATGCCGTCATAATAAACGATCTGCACCGCCACTGGTTCGCTTATTATTCAATAGGAATTTTAACACAATTGTTCTCCAGATCAAAAATGGTAAAACATGATTCTAAACTCTCCGTATTACGCAGTTTTAAAAGAAATGACTTAGAGCTATTGTTAAAACAGGCTGGCTTAACAGCATATTCGCTCAAATGGAAATGGGCCTTTCGCTGGCAATTGATCATAGAGGCTAACCTGGACTCTCTAAAGGAGATGGAATTAAAAGAGGTGATTAATGGATAATGATAAGCACTTTAGAAACTTAGGTATTGTCATTATTGGTGGCGGATTATCCGGTTTAAGCGCCGCCTTACTTCTAAATAAAAACGGGCTGGATGTTACTGTTATTGAGAAAAAGCGCTATCCTTTTCACCGTGTTTGCGGCGAATATGTTTCCAACGAAGTTTTACCCTTTCTGAAAAGCTTAAATTTAGACATCTCTGAATTAAACCCATCCCGCTTAAACCGCCTGGCTATAAGCAGTGTTTCAGGAAAGATTCTCTCAGCCCCGCTGGATTTAGGTGGTTTTGGCATCAGCCGCTACTCTTTTGACGATTATTTATACCAAAGGGCTTTGGAGGCGGGCGTGAATTTCATTTTTGATAAAGCTACAAATATCCATTTTGAGGATAGTCAGTTTGAGATCGGTTTAGCTAATGATTTAACCATTAACTGTTCCATCCTGGTCAGCGCTTATGGCAAACGTTCAAATTTAGACCAGAAATTAAAACGCCCTTTCTTTTATAATCGGAGTCCCTATATGGGTGTAAAATATCACATTCGAACAGATTTCCCAAAAGACTTAATACAATTAGATCATTTTGAAGGCGGTTATTGCGGTATCTGTAAAATTGAAAAAAACCTTTATAATTTATGTTACTTAACGGAAACCAAAAACTTAAAGAAACATGGCACTATTGCGGCAATGGAAGAACAGGTTCTGTTTAAAAACCCGCATATTAAATATCATTTTAAAAATTCGGAATTCCTGTTTAAAAAACCCGAAGTAATTAATGAAATTACTTTCGAGCGAAAATCATTGGTGGAAGACCATATCTTATTTTGTGGCGATGCCGCCGGAATGATCGCCCCGCTTTGCGGTAATGGTATGGCCATGGCTATACATTCAGGTAAGATACTGGCAGAAAGTATTATTGAACATGTAAAGCACAATAAGCAATTTAACAGGGGAAGCTTAGAGAAAGATTACCAGTATCAATGGAAAAAGCAATTTGCCTTACGTTTACAATCCGGGCGCATTATTCAAAATCTCTTTAGTAATAAGCAGGTTTCAAACCTTGCCATTACTACCCTCAAAGCCATGCCCGCCCTTACCCGGTTTGTGCTCAAAAAAACCCACGGAAGTTCCTTTTAAAGGTAAATACCTTAGCATAAGGCATATTTCCAAAGTCTTATTAAACTGAACTAGCATTTAAAAACTGTTCTTAGCATAGGTTGCCAATCTTAATTCAGATTGACGTTCTGAGTTCAGATTGTCATTCCTGAGTTCCGGAACCTCATTCCTGAGTTTAGAAAGGGTGTTATTTAGCTTCACATCTATCAATTGAAATTCCCTGACGTTAATAAACTTAGTGATCCTGACAAACTCTAAATACAATCTCAAAGTGAGATCCCTTATTTTAAAGGTCTTAAAAACAGTTTATTAAATAATAATATATCGTTTTAATAAAAAATAAAAGAAAATACTTAAATACATTTTTTACTTTTACAGATTAAATTAAAAATAATCATTTTAAATTTCTAAATTATTAACCCTAAATCAAAAAATAATGAAACATTTGTACAAAAACATGCTAAATGAGACTCTCATCCCATGCAGAAAAAAAACAGCTATAAACTTTTTATTCTTATAGGCTTTTTACTACTTTCTGCCCCTTTAATGGCTCAAAACACTAAATTCGGTACGGATGCACTATCTGCTAACAGCAGCGGCATTAATAATTCAGCTTTTGGCTATCAGGCGCTTAAAGTAAATACAGCAGGATCTTTTAATACTGCTACGGGTTTTAGTGCGTTATTAAATAATCACGGAAGTTATAATACTGCTACTGGGGAGAGTGCACTTTTTTCAAATGTCATTGGAAATAATAATACAGCTATAGGTTATAATGGGCTTATATCTAATAACCAGGGAAATGCTAATACGGCTACAGGTTCGAGTGCATTACGTACTAACACTACAGGAAGCAATAATACGGCTAATGGTTATGGGGCTCTTTATTTTAACAATGTAGGAAATAATAATACAGCCACCGGTATGGAAACACTTTATAAAAATGTAACGGGTAATAGTAATACAGCTATGGGTTTTCGAGGGCTGTTCTCTAATACTACCGGAAGCCACAATACAGCTAATGGTTATGGGACACTTCTTTCTAATACTACAGGAAAAGATAATACAGCTATTGGTTATGAGGCCCTCAATAAGAATACCGTCGGGCACTATAATACAGCTAATGGTATGAATACGCTTTATTCTAACACTACGGGGTACTATAATACAGCCAATGGTATGAATGCACTCTATTACAATACTGAAGGAACCAGCAATACAGCTAATGGCGAGAGTGCACTTTATTCCAACACTTTAGGAGAGTACAATACGGCTAATGGCCGTGAGGCACTTTATTCTAACACTTTAGGAATGGGTAATATAGCTAATGGTTCTGAGGCTCTGCATTCTAATCTGACAGGAAGTTTTAACACTGCTAATGGTTATCTGGCTATGTTTTACAACACTACTGGGGATAAGAATACAGCTAATGGTTATTCTGCCCTTAATTTTAACACTACTGGAAACTTTAATACAGCGAACGGGAGTTATGCGCTTTACTCGAATACCAAAGGAGAGGCTAACACAGCTAATGGAAATAATTCCCTTTATTCTAATACTACAGGATATCATAATACCGCTAATGGGTTTGCCGCACTTTTTTCTAATACTTCAGGGAATTATAATACAGCTAATGGAATGAATTCCCTTTATTTTAATACCTCCGGCAATAACAACACAGCTACGGGTTATACTGCGCTTTATTCTAACACCACCGGAAGTTCAAATACAGTTAATGGCTATGCGGCACTTAATGTAAACACTAGTGGGAGTAACAATGTAGCTAATGGGTACCAGTCACTTCTTAGAAACAGCATTGGTAATAACAATATTACCAATGGTTATCAGGCACTTCAATATAACACTGAAGGAAATAATAATACAGCCAACGGTTATCAGGCACTTAACTTCAACACTACTGGAAATTATAATACCGCTAACGGAGGTTATGCACTTTATTCTAATATTGGGGGAAATTATAACACCGCCAGTGGAAATTCCGCACTTTTTACCAATAAAACAGGAAATTATAACACGGCCAATGGACATTTCTCGCTTTATGCTAACACTTCCGGACATTATAACACTGCCTATGGGGTGCAGGCGCTTGAGTCTAATGCCGCAGGTTCTAATAATACCGCATTAGGTTATAGTGCGGACGTTGCTTCAGGAGCTTTAACAAATGCCACAGCTATTGGATATAATGCAACAGCAACTGCCAGCAACCAGGTTCGTATTGGTAATACCTCTGTAAGCAGTATCGGAGGCCAGGTAAACTGGTCGGCCCTGTCGGATGGGCGCTTTAAAAAGAATGTGAAAGAAGATATTGCCGGGCTGGAATTTATTGAAAAACTACGCCCGGTAAGTTATGAAATAGACCAGGCGAAATTACAATCTTTCCTTAAAACAGATC
>JBASZP010000169.1:0-4067 GCA_049660965.1 Daejeonella sp.
GCTTAAACCTTCAACCATTCTGATCTTTAGTATCGCATTTGGAATTGCATCCGACCAGACTATTTATTTTCTTACGCGGTACAGGCATGAGTTACGGACCACTATTACTATCTCTAAAATAGTTTCAGATACCTTACAGGAAACAGGTATAAGTATGATCTACGTTGCATTGATCTTGTTCTTTGGCTTTGGGATTTTTACTGCATCTACATTTGGAGGTACAGTTGCATTAGGAATATTATTATCAATAACCTTATTGGTAGCCTTAATTTCAAACCTGACTTTATTACCAGCATTATTAATTTCCTTGGAAAAACGAATAAGCAAACAAAAGATTAAGAAAGGTTTGATAGATGAGGTTGGAACCCCGGAGTTAAATAATATCTAAATCAATTAAATCTCAACCTTCACTTTTTTTGGGGGATTCTTTATGTTCAGCTTCCTCTGCCCTGTCTTCCAGAATAGATTTACGTTCAATTTTTCGCATTAAGCTATATAAAATAAATAAAAATCCAAGTCCAAATCCTATATATCCAATAATCATAGCCCATCCGTACTTCATTATTTCTGTGTCCTTAAGGTAATAACCTACCAATATTAATATAATTCCGGCTAACAGGAACTTTACTCCGCGACGCATGTATTTGTTTCTCATTCTGCTTTAATTTTTATAGGCATATACAAATATAGAAAAATAGATTAGTCTTAAAATTATTACCTTTGCAACCTTAATTTTTGGGAGAGATAAAGCACTAATGTACAAAGAATATAAGCACCTCAATCTATCGGAAGTTGGTAAAGAAATATTAGATTATTGGAAAAGTAAAAAAATATTTGAAAAAAGTATTTCAAACCGTCCTGAGTCTAAACCTTATACCTTTTATGAAGGTCCGCCCTCTGCAAATGGCATACCAGGCATCCATCATGTTATGTCACGCTCAATAAAAGATATTTTTTGCAGGTATAAAACCCTTAAAGGCTACCGCGTAAACCGTAAAGGCGGTTGGGATACTCATGGATTACCTATTGAACTGGCAGTAGAAAAAAAATTAGGAATTACAAAAGATGACATTGGCAAAAAGATCTCTGTAGAAGATTATAATGCCGCCTGCCGTACCGAAGTAATGAAATACACCGATGTATGGAATGACCTTACCGAAAAAATGGGCTATTGGGTTGATCTCGAAAATCCATACATCACTTATGAAAATGAATACATAGAAACACTTTGGTGGATACTGAAAGAATTCTATAAAAAAGATCTTTTATATAAAGGTTATACCGTTCAGCCTTATTCACCCGCTGCCGGAACCGGTTTAAGTTCACATGAATTAAATCAGCCCGGTACATATAAAATGCTGAAGGATACATCAATTGTAGCCCAGTTTAGAATAAAAGAGCCAGTTAAGGTTATAGAAAAACTTCAACCTTCTGAATTATTTAATATTCCAAGTCAACCACCTCAGAAGTTTGATTACCAAACGGAGGAATTAACAATTCTAGCTTGGACTACAACTCCTTGGACTTTACCCTCTAATTGCGCATTAGCAGTTGGAAAAGACATTATGTATGTTATTGCTAGAACTTATAATCAATACACATTTAAGCCGACCTTGGTCCTTTTAGCTAAAGATAGATTTTGGAATTATTTCAATAGTGATGAAGCTCTTTACGATGTTGGTAATTATAACTTTAAGGACTATAAACCTGGCGATAAACATAGGCCCTTTGAAATATTAGGTGAAATTAAAGGTCAAGTATTGGTAGATTTAGATGTTCGTTACCACCAGTTAATGCCCTATGTAAGCAATGAAAATCTTGAAAAAAATGCATTTCGGGTAATTGCCGGAGATTTTGTAACTACCGAAGATGGTACAGGTATAGTACATATCGCTTCTGTTTTTGGTGCGGATGACTTTCGTGTTTCCAGGGAAAATAATATCCCCTCTGTGATGGTTATTGATGATAAGGGAAATGAATTTCCATTGGTAAACAAACAGGGTAAATTTGTTGATGAGGTAACAGATTTTGCAGGGCGGTTTGTAAAAGAAGAATATTACAGTGATGAAGAACGGAAACATCCTGACTTTAAACCTACAGATGTACTTATTGCCATTAAATTAAAGGAAGATAATAAAGCTTTTGATGTTAAAAAATACGAACATAGCTATCCGCATTGCTGGCGTACCGATAAACCCGTTTTATATTATCCTTTAGACAGCTGGTTTATAAAAACAACAGCGGTTAAAGACCGGCTGGTTGAACTCAATAAAACCATTAACTGGAAACCGGAATCTACCGGAACCGGCCGTTTTGGCAATTGGCTGGAAAACTTGGTTGATTGGAATTTATCACGCTCACGGTACTGGGGAACTCCTTTACCAATTTGGCGTACTCCTAAATATCTTGAACTATATGTTGAGAGTAACACAGTATATAAAGACAAACAAGATATTTGCATAGGCAGTATAAATGAGCTATTGAACCCGGGAGAATATTTATCCTCAAGATTTTTTGATTTTGATAAAATGCAAAGAGACATCAAAAATAATAATGATGAGTTTTTCCAGCACATTACAAATGCATTATCATCTATAGAAGAGGCATGGGAAGCAGAAATAGAATCATTTGAAGAAACTAAAAGGCAAAC
Organism: Daejeonella sp.; assembly: GCA_049660965.1. GTDB lineage: Bacteria > Bacteroidota > Bacteroidia > Sphingobacteriales > Sphingobacteriaceae > Daejeonella. The sequence continues at coordinate 2,651 of JBASZP010000169.1, forward strand.
CATTCTTTCTGCAAAGAATAATTCATTTGGCCTTGAAGCATTTAAATATTTAATATATAGGGTTGATAGTGAATCTAAAGATTATATAATAGAAAATTACTCCGAAGAATTAGATGAATTTTACAGTAAAAATAAAATTGATCTCCATAGACCGTATGTTGATAATATTATAATAATCAAAGAACATCTTGATAGAAAAGTTTTCTATTTCCGTGAACCCGATCTAATTGATGTCTGGTTTGATTCCGGTGCGATGCCTTATGCACAATGGCATTATCCGTTTGAAAATAAGGAAGAATATAAAAAATCATACCCGGCAGATTTTATTGCCGAAGGAGTAGACCAAACCCGGGGCTGGTTTTTTACCCTTCATGCCATCTCTGTTATGTTAAATGATAGTGTTGCTTTTAAAAATGTGATTTCCAATGGACTGGTTTTAGATAAAAACGGCAATAAAATGTCCAAGCGCTTAGGTAATGGAGTTAATCCTTTTGAAACAATAGAACAATATAGCGCTGACGCTACACGCTGGTACATGATCAGTAATGCATCCCCCTGGGATAACCTTAAATTTAATATAGAAGGAATTGATGAAGTGCGCCGCAAATTTTTTGGAACACTTTATAATACTTATGCGTTCTTTTCGCTGTATGCAAATATTGATGGTTTCAGTTTTAAAGAAGAAGATATTAATCTGACCCATCGTCCGGAAATAGATCAATGGATCATTTCTGTTTTAAATTCATTAACCCGGGAAGTTGACACTTGCTACCAGGACTTTGAACCAACCAAAGCAGCCAGGGCGATACAAAATTTTGTGGATGAAAATTTAAGTAACTGGTATGTTCGTTTATGCCGCCGTCGTTTTTGGAAAGGTGATTACACCGCCGATAAAATTTCCGCTTATCAAACCTTGTACACCTGCTTAAATACAGTGGCCAAATTAATGTCACCAATTGCACCATTTTTTAGTGACCGCTTATTTTTAGATTTAAATACAGCTACCCAAAAAGAGAATGCAGAATCCGTACACCTGACCGATTTCCCTGTTCAGCAGCCGGAATTAGTAAACCGGGATTTAGAAGAACGGATGACTTTAGCTCAGGATATTTCATCCATGATCTTATCCCTTCGTAAAAAGACAGGTATTAATGTCCGGCAACCTTTAAGCAAAGCATTAATACCCGTTTTAGATGCAGAATTTCAGCAAAAAATAGAAAAAATTAAAGACCTCATTATTTCTGAAACTAACATTAAAAATATAGAATACATAGACGATGCTTCAGGTTTGATCAATAAAAAGATAAAACCGAATTTCAAAAACCTGGGCCCCAAAGTAGGCAAAGACATCGGTAATGTTGCTGCCGTCTTAGCAAAAGCTGATCAAAATGCAATTAGTGAATTAGAACAAACGGGT
>JBASZP010000170.1:0-1966 GCA_049660965.1 Daejeonella sp.
GGTATCATCATCTTCACTGATGGCTACTACAGCATCGCCACGGTTAATAACTGTATCCATTGCCGGATTAATAATGGTTTTGCCATTTTGTTTTAAACCAATTATGGATGAAGTTTCATAAGCAAAAAGAGCATCACGATAAGTTTTACCCTCTAAAAGCGGCTCTTCTTTAAAATAGATCTCATCCCCTCCATAATCCATCAGTTCGGTATATACAATACTGAGGCCTGACTGTCGGGAAGTTTGCACCATTAAACGGGCTATAATATCATCCGTTAAAATAATCTCGGCTTCATCTTTGGCGATCATCTTAGCGACTTCAAGATTCTGAGACCCGGTTATTTCAGCAACTATATGATAAGGTTCTGTTCTCCTGTCGGGATTATTGGTAATGGCTAAAATGGTTTTTATAATTTCAAAATCGCTTTCAGCTCCTTCTTTACCCAAAATTATAATTGATTTGGATTTCGCAGGATTAACAATGGCTAAATCATTAGGATTGGTTGTATCGCCATTACGGCAAATAATTTTAGTGTTTTTCCGCTCACTGATATTTCCATTGATCTCATCTTCCATTTCTACCTTATCCAAATGCGCCAGAATAAAAATCCTCGGTTTTTTCTGATTTTCATTAGCTAAAACCAGTTCAGATATAATGGTAAATATTTTAGAACTCCAGCCTAATATTAAAGTGAAATCTTCTTCGAGTACTTCACTTTTTCCTTTTCGTAATTCCTCTAATTTTCCTTCTATGCCGCTGGAAAGTACACCAATTAGTGTACTTACAATAAAAATCCCTGCCATAGTAACCAACAGCATAATTATCCTGAAAGGCCAGCCTGAGTCCCCGCCCATTGTTCCGGCATCAAGCGTCCGCATTAAACCTAACCATACAGCTTCAATAAAGCTAAGTTCCCGGGCTTCTTCGGGCCTTATACCAGCTATAGATACAATTAATGCGGCAAAAATAATAACTGCCGAAGAGATGATACCTAACCAAAGTATTAAGGCAATAGGCCCTTTTGACATGGTGTTATCAAAGCGGTAGCGGAGTTTTTTAGAAAACTGAGATTTCATCTTATTTTTAAAGAGTTGTATAATTAAGGTTTTTGGCCAAACTATAAAAGAACTGAATTTATATTATATTCTTTTATAAATTCTACAGAAAGTTCTATATCTGTGGCTAATAAACGATCATGTTCTTGCGCAGGAACAATTTTACGGTAAGCCGCAACCAGACTTTCTAATTTAGGAGATGTTAAAAGTGGCCGGCGAAATTCTAAACCCTGTGCTGAGGTCAGTAATTCTATAGCCAATATCCGCTCAAGATTTTCTAAAATACGTAAACACTTTGTGGCTGCATTCGCCCCCATACTTACGTGATCTTCCTGACCATTGCTGGAAACAATAGAATCAACAGATGCCGGACTTGACAACTGTTTATTCTCACTAACAATAGATGCCGCCGTGTATTGCGGGATCATTAAACCGGAATTTAATCCCGCGTTTTTAACCAGAAAATTAGGCAAATTCCGTTGTCCGGATATTAACTGAAAAGTTCTCCTTTCAGAAATGGAACCAAACTCCGCTAAGGCGATACACAAAAAGTCAAAGCCTAAAGCCAAAGGTTGTCCATGAAAATTTCCGGCAGAAATAATTTCATCTTCATTGGGGAAAATATTAGGATTATCTGTTACAGAGTTAATTTCTGTTTCAAATACAGAACATACATACTCTATTGTGTCTTTACTCGCACCATGAACCTGGGGCATACAACGGAAAGAATACGGGTCCTGAACTTGTACCTTTTGTTGTTTCATTAATTCGCTTCCGGATAGTAAATCAAATAAATATTCAGCTGTTCTTTTTTGTCCTTTATGCGGTCGGATAAGATGACTTAATGGTTTGAACGGGTCTATCCTGCAATCAAAAACATCTGCCGAAAGCGCTCCTATAATATCAGCCC
>JBASZP010000171.1:0-10507 GCA_049660965.1 Daejeonella sp.
TTATAAGTGAGTTAAGTGAAGATGAAACGGTACCAAAGTATGCTTCACAACTTGTTTACCTGACAAGCGCTAATTTTAAATCAGAAATTGAATCTAAAATTATGTACTCCATTTTGCAAAAGAAACCCAAACGTGCTGATGTCTATTGGTTAGTACATGTTGATGTGACGGATGAACCTTTTACAAGAGCATATAAGGTAGATTTTCTGATACCTAATAAATTAATAAGGATTGATTTTAAGCTTGGTTTTAGAGTAGAGCAACAAATAAATGTTCTTTTCAGGATGGTTGTAGAAGAATTGGTAAAAAATGGGGAGGTTGATATTACCAGTAAATACAGGTCATTAAATAAACATAAAATTGTTGGTGACTTTAAATTTGTTCTTTTAGAAAAGGTATTATCACGTTCTAACAGCCTTAGGTTTATTGAAAACTTTATTATGGCTTATTATTTTATTCTGAGAAAATTCAGCTTGTCGGAAGAACGTGGGTTTGGCTTGGATTCCAGTTTTGTAACGGTTGAACGTGTACCATTGCTTGTATCTGTTCCGGAGAATGTAGAAATTAAGAGAATACTAGAGAAAGCCTATACTTCCTGATTAGTTATATAGATGATAACTATTTAAGGATATCTAATACTGCTTTTAAGCAAATTATAATTCCTACAATAAAAACTGCATTAGCAATTATCCCTACTAATTCACTATCATCTATAAAACGTAGAAAAATACCTATAATACCTATAAATATACCCAGAACAATTATTTTGTAATGAACAGGGGAATTAGCATTATTATTGCTTTCTGATTTACTATGCGTTTCTGTTGTGTTTTCCATTTTCTAATTTGAAGGCGCTAAATTACAAATCTATTTTATAGATAGAAATTATTTTATCGGCTATTAAAGGGTTAAACATTTTATGGACTAACAGAATTTAACTGCATAACCTAATATTCACTTTAAATAATTATTATTATGGCAAAGTATTCAAAAAAAGCACAGGAATTTGTAAAAGAAACCATGCATGAAATGAAAGAAGGTAAACTTAAATCAGGCAGCGGTAAAAAAGTAACTAACCCCAAACAAGCGATAGCTATTGGTCTGTCAGAAGCCAGAAAAGAAGGCGAGAAAGTGCCCAAAAAGAAAAAGTCCTGATCATTTAGATCAGGACTTTTTTGTCTCTTTTATATTTTTTAGAACATCAGGCTCCGGTAGCAACCGGTAATATTTTACCCCTCTTTTTAGAGAAATACCTTATGATCAACCAAATTGAAATTCCTAATACTATAAATATCCATAAATTAGCAAGACCTATTACCAGGTCTATGAATATGAACCATCCATAACTAAGAGCATTTTTTAAGCGATTGAAAAAGGGTGATTGATTAGCTGACAGATCTGTGTTAGCTATTATCTCGCGGTTGATCACATTATTTTGGTATATGCTTAATCCAATAGTGCTGAATTTTACCGCATCATTAATTCGCATAGTGCTTACTTTAGATTCAGACAATTCATCCTGAACATCTAAAATACCCGTTTCGTCATCAATATCATCTGTGGCATTTTTCTGCTTATTTCTTTTAAGGAAGGTTTTCCGGTTTTCATTTTTCATTTTCGCTTCCAGGTAATCAAAACTTTTATCATCAATATGCATGTTTCTTTTATCTATAAATACCGCTAATTTTCCTGCGGAGTTTAAAAACTCTTCTATCTTCTCAGACGGAACTCTAATAACCATATTTGCACGTGTAACGTAAGAAGATAGTAATAATGAAGAATCTGCAGAGATGGGATTAGTTTTACTCTTCTCTACATAGGACTCTGACGTATGATCCATGACCATGCCCTGCATAGAGGCTGCAAGGCTTGAAATATCTGTGGAACTTTTTTGAACATTCTTAACTTTAAATGTCATATCCGCTGTTTTAACCAGTTTTGGCCCGGATACAGTTGCGGAATCAGCATAAGCACCCGCTCCTTCTATGGTATTTTCCTTAGAAGCTGAAGAGTTAGCATCATTTTTTGATTGACTACAAGCTCCAAGCATGAATATGCCAAGCAAGTAAATGTAGAGAGAGTTATTTTTCATTTCGTTTGGGTTTTAGCATTAATCCCATAAAAATTAAAAAGTAACCCATACAATAATATACCTTTTTCATAAACTGCTATTTAGATAATATATGACTGATTACTTCGACGAAATCTGATAATGCTATTCCAGGGTTTTGGAAACACTGTACGAAATCTTAGCCTGCCATTTCTAAGCCTGGGAAGTGCTGTACGAAATTTCAGCCTGCTGTTTCTAAGCTTGGGAAGTACTGTACGAAATTTCAGCCTGCCATTTCTAAGCTTGGGAAGCGCTGTACGAAATCTCAGCCTGCCGCTTCTAAGCCTGGGAAGTACTGTACGAAATCTTAGCCTGCCATTTCTAAGCTTGGGAAGTGCTGTACGAAATCTTAGCCTGGCATTTCCTGCAATTATTCAAACGAGCAGATGTAAACACCCGGGCACGCAAAAAATAAAAAGTCCTAACTCATACGAATTAGGATTTTTATTCATTTTAAAAAAGATAATTATGCTTTGGATAATGCAGCGGCGCCACTGACAATCTCAGTCAATTCTGTTGTAATTGCAGCCTGACGGGCCTGGTTATAGGAAAGTTTTAATGCTTTTAACAGATCGCCGGCATTTTCGGTGGCTTTATCCATTGCCGTCATACGGGCGCCATGTTCAGATGCATGTGAATCTAAAATGGCTTTGTAAACCTGTGTTTTTATTGATTTTGGAATTAATTGCTCTACAATCTCTTCCTGTGAAGGCTCTAAAATATAATCAACCTGCTTGGTTTGATCAGCAGAACCATTTTCTGAACGTGGTACAGGCAGCAATTGCTCAGTTGTGAGAATTTGCATTGCTGCATTTTTAAATTGATTGTAAACCAGTTCAACACGGTCATAATCGCCATTGGCAAAACCTTTCATCACTGCTTCAGTAATTTTAGAAGCGTTTTCAAAAGTTAAATCCGTATATAATTCATTATTATTACCAATTACGTTGTATTTACGTTTTTCATAAAAATCCTGAACCTTTTTACCAACAGCAACCAGCTGAACATTACCTTTACGATACTGCTCGGCATACTTTTCAGCGATCAGATTATTAGTGGTTTTAATCACATTCATATTGAATGCCCCGGCAAGTCCGCGGTTTGAAGAAACTGCTATAATTAAAACCCTAACCGGTTCACGTTCCTGGATAAAGGGAGAATTAGATTCTTCCAGGCTGGCTGAAAGATTAGCCAGAATTTCCTTCATTTTATTAGCGTAAGGCCGCAATTGAACAATTGCATTGGTAGCCCGCTTTAACTTAGCCGCCGAAACCATTTTCATAGCCTTGGTGATCTGCTGGGTTGAGCTTACAGAGGCAATACGATTTCTTACTTCTTTTAAATTAGCCATTTAATCAATTTGTTAATGAGCCAATTTGCTAATGTGATAATTTGTTAATATCAGAGTATTAACACACTGTTTCATTTGCACATTAGCATATTTGCACATTAATATTTACCTGCCAGTTCCTTAGCTACTGTTTCTAATATGTTAGTAATGGTATCATCCAGTTTACCTGCTTTTAAACCTTGTAAAACTTCCGGATGACGTTGTTCTAATTGCTGAATATATTCTGCTTCAAAAGCTTTTATTTTATTTACAGGAACGTTTCGCATTAAGTTCTTTGTTCCTACATATAATATAGCTACCTGCTTTTCAACTGCTTCGGGCGAGAACTGACCTTGTTTTAGAAGTTCCACGTTACGGGCTCCTTTATCTAATACAGATTTTGTAGCGGCATCTAAATCAGATCCGAATTTAGAGAATGCCTCTAATTCACGGTATTGCGCCTGGTCTAATTTCAAGGTACCGGCAACTTTCTTCATGGATTTAATTTGTGCATTACCACCTACACGTGATACCGAAATACCTACGTTAATAGCGGGACGCACACCTGCGTTAAACAGGTTTGATTCCAAAAAGATCTGACCATCGGTAATTGAAATTACATTGGTTGGAATGTAGGCTGATACGTCGCCGGCTTGTGTTTCAATAATTGGCAAGGCGGTTAATGAACCTCCGCCTTTTACAATTGAACGGATGGACTCGGGCAAATCATTCATGGCTTGTGCGATAGAATCGTTGGAATTGATCTTAGCTGCACGCTCTAATAAACGACTGTGAAGATAAAAAACGTCGCCAGGATAAGCTTCACGGCCGGGTGGGCGACGTAATAAGAGAGATACTTCGCGATATGCAACGGCCTGCTTAGACAGATCATCGTAAATGATCAATGCTGGTCTTCCTGTATCACGGAAGAATTCACCTATTGCAGCGCCGGCAAAAGGGGCAAAGAATTGCATTGGTGCAGGGTCTGCTGCGGAAGCGGCAACTACTACTGTATAAGGCATAGCGCCTCTTTCTTCCAGTGTTTTTACAATCTGGGCTACTGTAGAATTCTTTTGCCCAACGGCTACATAGATACAAAATACCGGTTCGCCTGCTTCGTAAAATTCTTTTTGATTGATGATGGTGTCAATACAAACGGCGGTTTTACCGGTCTGGCGATCGCCAATAACCAACTCACGCTGGCCACGGCCAATAGGGATCATGGCGTCAATGGCTTTAATACCTGTTTGTATGGGTTCTGTTACCGGCTGACGGTAAATTACCCCAGGAGCTTTACGCTCTAAAGGCATTTCATAGGTTTGGCCAGTAATCGGGCCTTTACCATCAATCGGCTGTCCTAAGGTATTCACTACACGGCCCAGCATACCATCGCCTACTTTTATAGAAGCAATTTTGCTGGTACGTTTTACCGTATCGCCTTCTTTGATCTCATCAAAAGCGCCCAATAATACCACACCCACGTTATCTTCTTCCAGGTTTAGTACAATACCCTGTAATCCGTTATCAAATTCAACCAATTCTCCTGATTGAACTTTTGTTAAACCGTATACACGGGCAATACCATCGCCAACCTGTAATACGGTACCAACTTCTTCCAGTTCGGCTTCTGATTTAAAGCCTGATAATTGTTGTCTTAAAATCGCCGAAACTTCATCTGGTCTTACCTGTACCATAGTTTTATTTATGAGTATTTATGTTGTAAATCTTTGTTATTCGTTCTTTTGTTTGTTCTGTCCCGCTTTCCACTTCAAGTCCTCGCTTTTCAGCTCCGGGCTTTGCGTTACAATCGGGTTTATAATTTAATGGTTCTGCATTAAATGAATGATACAGATTACAATTCCTTATTAGGCAATTACCTTTTGCTCAAACTCTTTTTTAATTTTATATAGCTGGCTTGATATACTTGCATCAAATTGCTTATCGCCAACCTTTAAAACAAAACCACCAATTAAGTCAGCATCAACTTTTGAAGTTAAAATAACCTCTCCTTTGGTTGCCTGTTTAACCACCTCTTCTATTTGCTTTTTATTCTCTTCACTTAAAGGAGCCGCTGAAGTTACCGTGGCCTTTACTACATTTTTACGAATATTATATTCGTTTATAAATTCCTTAGCTGTAGCATACAATATAACAGAGCGCCCTTTCCTGACTACGATTTTAAAAAAAGATAGGATCATCGGGTTTAGCTTGTTGCCAAATAAGTCATCCAGGATATTCGCTTTCTTATCGGGGCTGATGATCGGGTTTTTTAAAACTGCTTTTAAAGTGGGGTTTGCACGACAAACTTCAATGAAAAGTTCTATATCCTTTTTAACCGGCTCCAGAACGTTTTGCTCTTGTGCCAGGTCAATTAAAGACTTTGCGTACCGTGATGCTACTTGTATTTCAGACATGTTTCAATGTGCTAATTTGCTAATTTGCCAATGTATTAATGAAGAAGTGTAATTGGCGAATTATCAAATTGACTAATTAACAAATTAATTTAGTTTAACTTCCTTCAACAGATCGCTAACTAAAGTTTGCTGCTTGTTTTGATCTTCAAATTGTTTACGTAATACTTTTTCTGCTATTTCGAGCGATAAAGCAGCAACCTGATCTTTAACTTCGGCCATTGCGGCAACTTTTTGGTTGTTTATTTCCTGGCGGGCTTTCTCGATCATTTTAGCGCCTTCAGCCTGTGCAGCTGTTTTAGCTTCGTTTACAATCTGATCCTTTAATTCTTTGGCTTCCTTTAATATCTCATCGCGTTCTATACGGGCCTGTTTTAATAAAGCTTCGTTTTCACTGGTCAGTTTAGCCATTTCTTCTTTAGCCATTTCGGCTTTAGCCAAAGCATCTTCAATAGAACGCTCACGCTCATCTAAAGCTTTAACAATGGGTTTCCAGGCAAATTTGCTTAACAAAAAGAAAAGTAAAAGAAAAGCTACCGTTGACCAAAGGAACAATCCAAAATCGGGTGTTACTAAAGGATTTAATGCCAGTAATGTCATAATATATTATTTCTAAATCAATTCAAATTAGAATAAAAAAGAGGGCTGGCGCCAATCGCGACAGCCTTCTTTTTATTACTTTGTACCTAAGAAAGCTACAACTACACCAAACAGTGCTACCGCTTCAACGAATGCTGCCGCGATTAACATAGCTGTTTGAATTTTAGATGCTGCCTCTGGCTGGCGGGCCATGCCTTCCATGGCTTTTCCACCAATTTGTCCGATACCGATACCAGCGCCTATGGCTGCTAATCCGGCACCAATTCCTGCAATACTTCCAGTTATCATTACGTGATTTTTAAATTATATATATTAAACAAAAAAAATAAATTCATTATTAATGTTCGGCGTGTTCCTGTACCGCCATGCCAATAAATAAGGCAGACAAAATAGTAAAGATAAACGCTTGTATAAAACCTACTACCAGTTCGATCACGCTAATGAAAAGCACAAATGGAACAGCAATACCTGCAACCATTACTGATTTCAAAATAAAGATCAAGGAAATTAAACTTAAAATCAGGATATGCCCTGCTGTAATGTTAGCAAATAACCGGATCATTAAGGCTATAGGTTTTGTAAATAAACCAATGATCTCAACCGGAATCATCAGGGGATATAACCACCAGGGCACATGAGGTGTAAATACATGGCCCCAATAGTTTTTATTGCCATTAATGGTTGTTAAAACAAATGTGCATAAGGCAAGCATCATGGTTACTGCTATATTGCCTGTTAAGTTTGCGCCTCCCGGGAAAAATGGAATTAATCCCATCAGGTTATTCAGCCAGACAAAAAAGAACACGGTTAATAAATAGGGCATAAATGCAGCATAACGGTATCCTAACTGTGGTTTGGCAATATCATCACGCACAAATAGAATAATGGGTTCCAAAACAGATTGTAATCCTTTCGGGGCTTTGCCTTCACGTTTTTTGTATGCTTTAGCAATGCTTATAAATATGACCAGTAAAAGTATAACTGATATGAATAAAGAAACAACGTTTTTAGTGATCGAAATATCTAAGGGTTTTTCATTAGTGGGAACTGCGTTTTCATCTAGTTCTACATAAGTACTATGAGCGTTTTTTTCTTTGGCCGGATAGTAATATTTACCATGATAATTAACCAATTGAACGCCATTTTCTTCAAAAATCTCGGTTCCATGATCATTATGACTATGCTTACTGGAAATAAAAGTTACCAGACCATTATTAGTATATAAAATTACCGGTAGCGGCATAGAATATTCATGGCCATTTAAAGTAAAGAATTCCCATTCATGCGAATCGGCAATGTGATGTAAAATGGTTTGAGAGATATCTTCTTCTTTTTCTTCATGAGGTGCATTAATTTCAGACTTGGTAAGATGCGGTTCATCTGCTTTTTTATGCTCCTGTGCATTGGCAGAGAATAGAGTTGAGGCAGCAAAAAATGCAGAAAGTGTTAAGTTGACTAATTTTTTTGAATTAAAAATACGGCTTAAATCCATTAATTGCAAGGATATTACTTTAAATTTTGGTTGCGCAAGTTACATAACAAACAATAGATTTCAAACACTGATTGAAAGAAATACAGGTAAAAAAAATTGATCAAAAAATGAGTGGGCTTTACCGTAAATATATTCAGATAAATAAAAGCGGTAATCATGTAAATTAGCAACTTTATGGTAATGCTGCCTAATAAAACCTGTCCGGATGCTTTATTGCTTATGCGCATTCGCCAACAGGCAATAAGAAAGATTAATAGGGTTAAAGTACTGAATGAATTAAAAAGAAGCCAGAAGTTTGGAATTATGAACTGTTTTTCGGGATAATATAATTGGATAAATGCGGGGGGGATAGCCAAAAGAAAAACAAAAAGCAGGAACAGAATGATGAAGCGATTAATATTCACGGTTTAAGCTGTCGCATTATTTGATAAATAGAAAGACAAACCCCTAAAACAGAAGTTAAAGCGGTAACCCATTGTACTGAATGTTTATAATATTCGTCGGTTTTAAACCCTATAAATGCAGATATCCCAATAATTGCCAGCATTTGAAAAGCCATACCCGTATATTTAGCATAGCCAGCTAATGCTTTTTTACTTTCATTAACTTCATCATCAGTTTTAGATTCTTTTAAATCCATAGCTTTTTAAAGCTTTTTTAGGTACGGAACAAATTTATCAAAATATTAATTAGTGTTCGGATATAAATCTATAATACTGCTGATCAAAAAAGCATATTTCAAACTACATTAGTTTAGGATGAAATACTATATTTACCAGGATATTTTTATTGTTCAAATAAAATATTTTTGAGTATTCATTGTTATAGTAAACGCAATTATATAATAACAATTATCCGGTTAATTTGAAGGCAGTTATTTCTATTCTCTTTCGTTATAAACTACACGTATTAGGCTTAATGGTTTTCGGCGTTGTTTCCTGCAACTCCCAAAAGAAAACGATGATGAACCGCGTAATGCAAAATGTAACCGCTCATTATAACATATTATTTAATGCAAAAGAACTTATAAATGCCAGTGAGGAAAACATTAAAAATGCCCACCAGGATAATTTTGACCAATTAATTTCTGTTTATAAAGAGCCGGAGGAAAAGTTCTCCCAGGTTGAGATCAAAAACCTGGATAATGCTATATTCAAGCTGAATGGTATTGTAAATGATAAATTCCAGAGTAAGTATGTTGATGATGCTTACTTTTTAATTGCAAAAGCGAATTATTTAAAATCAAACTTTTTTAATGCTATTGAATTTTTCAATTACGTTTATACTTCATACCCCAAAGAAAATAAAATAAAACAGGCTGCATTACAGTTGAAAGCCCGCTCACTGATACAATTAAATCAATTAGCGGAAGCCGAATCTATAATAGATAGCGCTTTGAAGTATAAAGACACTGAAAAAAGAGCTGTTTCTGATATTTATGCTGTTCAAACACAATTGCATGTTTATTCCAGGCAATATCCTGAAGCGATAGCTACCCTGGAAAATGCTATAAAATTCTCTAAAACCAAACAAAACAGAATACGCTGGAAATACTTATTAGCTCAATTGCAGGATATTACCGGTCAGACAGAGGCTGCTTATAAAAATTACTCGTCGGTTATGAAGAGTAATACTTCATTTGATATGGCTTTTAATGCCAGCTTAAATCGAATCAGAATGCAGGGCGATCAGGAGGGAAAGAAAGTAGATAAAGTAAAAAAGCTGAAAGCATTATTAAAGGATGATAAGAATATTGATTTTATTGACCAAATCCATTTCCGGATAGGCAATATTTATGAAGGTAAGAACGAAACAGATAAAGCTATTGAAAGTTATAATACAGCCATCAGGAAGAGTACAAGAAATCAAACCCAAAAGGGAATGGCTTATCTTAAGCTCGCAGAAATTTATTTCAATCAGGCAGATTTTGTAAAATCTAAAACTTATTATGACAGTACACTTACGGCCCTTCCTCAAAACCACCCTGACTATAAACAAATAAGCAGGAAAGGAAATAACCTTGAATTAGTAGCCAACAGGTTGAATATTATTTCTACAGAAGATTCGCTCCAGGCTTTAGCCAAACTACCGGAGGCGGAACGTGAAATAAAAATTGCTTTACTGGTGCGTAATAATGAAGAAAAAGAACTGAGCAAAGCAGCAGAACAGGCCGGCAATAATACTTTCTCGGGCAATGAAAATGCTATTGCTGCTGTTGCTAAGGATGGTAAGTTTTACTTTAACAATGCTACAGCTTTAAGCCAGGGATTTTCTGAGTTTAAAAGGCGTTGGGGTAACAGAAAACTGGAAGATAACTGGAGACGAAGTCAAAGAACTTCTGCTGATATTGTTAATGCAAATTTGGCTAATCAGGATTCTGTAATTACAACTTCAGCAAACAAAGACTCTATTCAAAAACAAAATTCAGATAAGTTTAAACAATCTCTTATAAAAAGTATTCCATTGACTGAAGATCAGTTAATGAAATCGGATCAGCGAGTTGCTTCGGCATTATTTGACATCGGGAATTATTACCGGGAAGAAATGAATGATTCTACACAGGC
>JBASZP010000172.1:0-3307 GCA_049660965.1 Daejeonella sp.
ACACCATGCAATCAAATCTCAATTTTCTCTTCTATTTGAAGAAACCAAAGGGCTATGTTTCGGGCACTGTTCCTATTTATCTTAGGCTAACTGTTAACGGCCAAAGAGCCGAAATGTCAATTAGCCGGGAATGCCAGCCGGAACGCTGGAACTCTGATGCCGGACTGGCAAGAGGTACAACCGAAGAAGTAAAGGCATTAAATGCTTACATATCCATTCTCCAGGGCAAAATACACCAGTATCACAACCAGCTGCTGGCCACAGGCGAACCCATCACTGCCGAAACACTTAAAAACAAAGTGGCCGGCAAATCAGAAAGGGCAAGAAGCCTGGTTAAAATTTTTGAGGACCATAACCGGAAAATTGAAGCCCTGCTAAATGAAGAATTTGCACCCGGCACCCTGGAGCGATACAAAACATCATTAAAGCACACTGTTGACTTTTTAAAGTGGAAGCACAATGTTTCAGACATAGACATCCGCAAGATTGACCATGCATTTGTAACCGACTATGAATTCTATCTCCGCAGCGTTCGTAAATGCAATAACAATACTGCCGTTAAGTACATCAAAAATTTTGGCAAAATCGTTCGTATTTGTATTGCAAATGGCTGGCTTGATAAAAACCCTTTTGCAAACTACAAGTCCAAGGTAAAGGAAGTGGAAAGAGCTTTCCTGGTAGAAGAAGAAATGCAAGCATTAGCATCTAAAGAATTTGTAACAGAAAGACTTAACCAGGTAAGGGATATTTTCCTGTTCAGTTGCTTCACCGGGCTTGCATACATTGATGTGAAAAAACTTACCAAAAACAATATCACCATTGGCATTGATGGCGAAAAATGGATTTATACAAACCGTCAAAAAACAGATACCCGTTCAAACATTCCTTTGCTGCCGATGGCAGAAGAAATTATTGCCAAATACAAAGAACATCCGCAGTGTTTAAATGAAGGAAAATTACTACCGGTTTTAAGCAATCAAAAAATGAACGCTTATCTGAAAGAAATGGCTGATGTATGTGGCATTAATAAAGAACTCACCTTTCACATAGCCAGGCATACTTTCGCTACAACTGTTACTCTAACCAACGGCGTGCCCATAGAAAGTGTAAGTAAAATGCTGGGGCATAAAAATTTGCGTACAACACAGCACTACGCAAAAATTTTAGACAGGAAAATAAGTGATGATATGAGGGCATTACGAAAAAAATTTGAATGCAAACAAATAATACCGGAGAGAAGAGAAATTAGCTAAAAACTAATACAGATTTTATTTCAAATCTCCTTTTTTTCTTTAAAGCCTTTTGGCGTAACTCCAAACTTAGATTTAAAAACTGTTGAAAAATAAGCTTGCGATGAAAAGCCAACCTTAAAAGAAATTTCTGAAATTGATAAATCCTCATTAAGTAATAAATATTTTGCTCGTTGCATTCGTACACTAAGGATGTAATCATTTATATTAAGGCCAAGTACGGCTTTTACCTTCCTGTATAATTGCACCCGGGATATTCCTATCTCTTTACAAATATCATCCACACCAAAATTTTCATTAGAAATATTACTTTCAACAATCGAAGAAAACTCATTTACAAATTTGCGGTCAATTTTTTTTGAAACAGAAGCCCTGATATTTTCATTTGGTAGTTCGCTGCTGTAATGTTCTTTTAGTGTTTCTCTGTTTCTTATCAGACTCTTAATTATTTCTTCCAGGTATTGTATATTAAATGGTTTAACAATGTATGCATCTGCCTTTAACTTCAGACCTTCAATTTGCTGTTCGATACTCCCTTTAGCGGCTAAAATAATAATAGGTATATGTGATGTACGGATATCGTTTTTCAAGGTTTCAGTTATCTGCATTCCGTCCTTTCCGGGTAATAAAATATCAGAAATAATTATATCTGGCACAATTTCATAAGCCTGGTTTAAACCTACATTCCCGTTTTCTGCTTCAAAAATTTCATAGCTTCTTCCAAGCTGACCTTTTAAGAACGTCCGAATTTCAGTATTATCTTCTATAAGCAATACAGAGTACTCTTTTTCTGATGCCGTAGCGGTTTCTTCAGGAGATTCTAATGTCAATTTTTCTGCTTCATCTGTATATATTTTAGCATCCTCAAAATTTAAAAAATATGAGGGCGATTCTTGCTCAATTTCATTTTCATCTAAATGAGCCTTGCCCATCGGAAGTTTTATCTCAAATATTGCTCCTTTCCATTTTTCACTTTTTATAGTTATAGTGCCATGATGGAGTGTAACTAGTTCTTTGGATAATGCCAGACCAAGTCCTGTTCCTTTATACATTCCTTCTTTACCTTGATAAAAAAGGTCAAAAGCATGTTCTACTGTTTCGGGGCTCATCCCAATACCAGAATCTTCTATTCTTATTATGGTGTTAGTATTGGTGTTGTCTTTGCAAACAAATACCGTGATAATGCCATGGTCGTTCGTATACTTAAACGCATTGGAAAGAATATTAAACAATATTTTATCCAGCATGTTTACATCAAACCATACTTTCAATGCTGTATCTTTAGAATCTACACGGAATGATATTTTCTTTTTAGCGGCTATTGCAGCAAAGGCATTGGTAATCTCAGTTACAAATTCAGTAATATTATTTTCACTGGCTCTCAATTTCATTTTTGCTTCCTCTATTTTCCTGAAATCCATCAGTTGATTCACTAATTTTAATAGCCGCATCGCATTCTTTTTAACCATTTCTAACTGGTTTTTTGCGGAAAAATGAAGTTTAGGAGAGGATATTGTTTCTTCTAAAGGACCTAAAATAAGCGTAAGCGGTGTACGTAGTTCATGTGATATATTAGTAAAGAAATTAAATTTAGCATCCGTTGCTTCCTTCGCTTTTTTGCCCAGTTCAATTAACAGGTTTCGTTGACTGGCAATTTCTTCATTTTGGCTAATCAGCCGCCTGTTTATTTTCCGGTTTTCTCTCAGATAATAAAGTAACACAGTGCCCATGATTAATGCCAATGCCAGAACAATGGAAATGACGATTATAATATTTGATTTATTTCGGGTAATAGCAATCTGCTCTACTATTTTTTCCTGCCTTTTATCAATATCCTGCTGCTGTGCCAATACTTTATCATATTGCAATTTCATAATCCTTACATTGGTGGAATCAATAATGCTGGTGGCTAAAATATTTTCTTTATCAAAAGGTTGTTTTGTTAATATTTTCATTGCAGTAATAATGGCCTCTTGTCCGCCGGTGGGATACAATATAGTTGCGGCAAGAATTTTATCAGCAACCATACCCATTCCTAAGCTATCTGACGGAAGGCC
>JBASZP010000173.1:0-2018 GCA_049660965.1 Daejeonella sp.
AGTATATTGCGCAGCAACTCATCGGATCTTTCCCTCGCCTTTTCAATTTCGTCCTTTTGCCTCTGGATTTGCAAATTTGACTCCTGTAGTTTTAGAGTACGTTCAGTAACTTTCTTTTCCAGTGAAGTTCGATAAGCAATGAGCTCGGTTATGTCATGGCCAATGAACAAAATGCCATCTACTTCATTTTGGTTATTTTCCCTTGGTGTGGCATTGAACAAAAGTATTCGCTCTTGCCCATACTTATCCACGAAAGACAACTCATAATTGGCTAAGGGTTTTCCACAAAGCAATTGATTAAACACCATTGTGAAGTCTTGATGTAATTCACTCACTATTAATTCATATAATTTCCTGGCAAAGACTTCGTTCTTGGAGTATCCCGTCACCTGAGTGCATTTATCATTCCAATCAGTAATATATCCTTGGCTATCCGTTCCAATTATTATTGCATTGGCGTGCTCAAGCAGCCTTGTAAAATCGCCTGCTACCCGTTTGATCTTATTATCAAAAAACTTTGCACCTGAAACATCCTGTGCTTCAATTAATACACTAGAAATATCTCCTGTTTCGTTTAATACAGGGCTGTACTTGATCTCAAAATGAACCATAACACCCTGTACAACCTTGCTTGCGTTTGTTCTAAATGGCTTGCCTGTCGATAATAAGACGCTAAACAACTCTTTGACTAGCGCTTGCTTTGAGTCAGCCATTGTTGAAAAAATGGATCTACCGATTTCTATTGAGTTGTCCAAAAACTTATAATCTGCTGGAGCTTTGTTTAGGTACAATACGTTACCCTCCGGATCTGTGATAGTGATCCAGGAATCAAGGAAGCTCCTCAATACCGCTTCCGGATTTATTTCGTTAATTATTAAGCTCGATTTAGTGTCTGAGTTATTCATTGGCAGTATTGTTTGGTATTACAATAACTACTTTGGTACCACTCTTCAACTCAGACGAGATTTCAATTGTTCCCTTCAGTTTTGTAACAATTTCTTTAGCAACGTAAAGACCAAGACCTGCTCCTTTACTTCCTTCATTGGCTCGAAAAAACATGTTAAAAACCTTTGAAATTGACTCTGGATCAATTCCTATTCCATTATCTTCTACATTGATTGTGATCGCATTTTCTGTGACGGAAACATTAATATCAATTTTTGACTCTTGTTTTGTATCATCCCAAAAGTTAATAGAGTTGGAAATTACGTTTCTCAATAAAATGGATAGGCGCCTTGAGTCTAAGAAAGTCTCCGAGTGCTCATTGATTTCCAAGTTTCTCTCAATCTTGTCTAAGTGCTGAACATGATTGAAATGAGTATAGACATCTTTAACAAAGTTTTTCCAATCAATTTTTTCAGCTACAATTTCATTATGGGTATTTTGAGAATATTCTATAATATCTCTTAGGGTCTTGTCAAGTTGTCGCAGACTTCCTTCCATCATGTTGATTATTGGAACAGCAACAGGACCTAGCTGGCCCTCTTTAGTCAATAAATTAATAAGTCCAAGCACCGACAGTAATGGTGAGCGCAAATTGTGCGAAACACTATAAACAAAATTGTCTAACTCCTGATTTATTTTTTGCAGTTCAATATTTTGTATTTTAAGCTTTTCATTGGCTTGCAATTTTTCTTTTTCAGCGTGTCGCTTGCCCAGAGCACTTAATAAAGCTGAGGGCAGTCGGGACAAGTTGCTTTTGAGAATGTAATCATCGGCTCCTTGCTTTAATATGTTCACAGCAAATTCCTCAGATACTGTGCCGGTTACAAGAATAAAAGGGATAGCAACATCCTTCTGTTTATACACCTTGAAAGCTTCAATTGAATTGAATTGAGGTAAAGCATGATCCGAAAGTATGACGTCAGGATTGAAGGTATCTATCGACTGAATGAATTCATCTCTACTTTCAACACGCTGTAGTTCAAATGAAATACCTTCCCGTTTTAAGGCAAGCGAAACAAGCCCTGCATCATCTTCGGAATCTTCTAATAGCAATATTCTTATCCCTTCCTTCA